>CBFDAZ010000062.1:0-13577 GCA_965602825.1 uncultured bacterium | reverse complement strand
CGAGGGTCACGTAGTCCCGGAGATTGCGGTAGAGCCGGTCGGTCTTCTCGACGAGAAGCACACGGCATGTCTTCCGGCGGCGCTTGAGGAAGTCCACCATCTCGGAGAAGGCTTGCCGACCTGCGCGCTTGGCCGTCTCCACATCCACGAATTCACGAGCGACGTCGAAGCCCTCCTCGACCGCGTACTCCCGAAGCAGCTTCAGTTGCGCCGGGATGGAGAAGCCCTCGTCTGCCTGCTCCTTGCTGCTGACTCTTGCGTAGACGACGGCACCTCTCGGCGCGGCTTCACGCTTCATCGTCCGTCCCCGCTCCAGTCGGTGCCTTGGGAGGCTCAACCCCAAGGTACGTCCCCGTTGGTATGCCATCCGCCTGCGCCGCCGCGTCCACGTATCGTTGCGTTGTCTTCAGGTCCTCGTGTCCGAGCAGCCGCTGCAGGGCGTACGGTGGGATGGCAGGCTTCACCACTCGGCCTCGCCTGTCTCGCAGCTCGCGGCTGGCCAGCGTGGCAAACGTCCTCCTCAGCATGTGCGGCGTTACGTCGTCTCGGTCAAGGGCCCGGCGCCCGTGCCGGCGGACCACGTCGATGACTCCCTGCACGGTCATCGGCCCTCGCTGACCGAGTAGCAGGGGCGCTGCGCGGTCCGCGTTCGACAGGCCTCGGCCGCTCTGCTCGATGTAGGCTTTCACCAGCGCCCAGAGGTCAGGGTCAAGGTCGATCTGTCGCTGCTTGCGGCCCTTCCCCTCGACGGTGAGTACCGCGCCTTCTCCTCTCGGCTCGAAGGAGCCAACAGCCAGCCTTACCAGTTCGCTCTCCCGCAGGCCCCGCAGCGCTGACAGGGAGATGATCAGGGCATCGCGGAGGGAGTTCTGGCGAAGCGCGCCATCGGCCTTGGTGTATCTCAGCGGAGCTTCCAGCAGTCGCTGCAAGTCGGGGAAGTCCAGGTAGCGGACGGGACCAGGATGCACCTTGGGAGGCGCCAGCTGCGTCTTCTGGCCGTTCTTCATCTTCGTGACCAGGTCGTCTTCTGCGAGTTGCGGCGCGTGGTCCTCTGCTTGCGCCCACAGGAGGAACTTGCGGACCGCGACCGTCTTGAGTGACAGTGTTGCCGGCTTGTATCCGCGTTGGTCAAGGTACTTGCGCCACCACCCTATCGTCGCGCCGGTCACTTGCGCCAAAGACAGCCCAGCGTCCTCGAGCCACCGCAGGAAGAGGTGTGCCTCTGCCAGGTAGGTGGCCCGCGTCCGCTCGCTGTCGCCCAGGTAGGCCGCCTGTTCGTACTTGTGCAGGATGTCCATGCTGCTCAGTTCGTCGGCCGTGTCTTCAGGTCCTATGTATCTCAGATGCGCAATCTGAACTGCCATTGACCTCGCCTCCTGATGCTCCCTGCGTCCCCTCCATTGTAACCGACCAGGAGGCTAAAGTCAATATCTAATCCCTGTTAGTTAGATAGAAATATATCGACCCTCGCCCAGCGATAACCTACCACCGGTCAAGCGCCGCCTTGAGCGCGGACATCGGGGTGTTGGAGCGCAGCCGCAGCGCCGCCAGCATTGCGCCGGGGTGCTTCTTGAACCACGCCACCCGCTTGTCGTACTGCTGTGTGCTGCGGTAGGTCAGGTTGTAGCAGTGCCGACACCCGAAGTAGGTCCCGCCGGGCGGGATATAGAGCTTGCCTACTCGCCTTCCGCAGGGCACGTCTCTCACCACCAGCGGACACGTGAACCACCATCTTACCCCGCCGAAATGCGGCCAAGTCGTCTGCAGCAGGATGGAGTAGTCCGAGTCGCGTTTCTCGCCGGTCCATCCATGAGTCGTCGTGTACTTCAGCCGGACCGCTAGGCGTGCATGCACCTCTTCGATCCGGTAGCCAATCCAATCCGTCGGCTCCGGATTGCTCCCCCGCGTCCAGTAGACACTGCCCGAGTACCCCGGTCCGTAGTCTACTCCCTTGCGAAGGGTCTTGACGTCAAGCGGCAAGCACTCCTCCACGGGTGTCTTCTCCCGTGGCCTTCCGCTGCCGTAGCCGCCCATTCCTCGTCCCCCCGTTTTTCCGAAATCAGTAGGGCCTTGGTATACTCGTGGCGGATCGCTCAAGCGTCGCACTGCCTGAAGTTCAGGGCTTTCTGCAGCATCCCGATCACCTGGGGCAGTTCCCGCAACCTTAACACCATGTGCCCTTGGACCTCCGGGCTCATGGGCGTCCCCGCCATGCGCCGCTTGCTCCGGGCGAACGTGAACCGCCACACGTGGACACGCCCGCAGTCATCGAGCCCCACCTGGACCGCCGAGCGCCGGTCTTCCCGATCATCTTCAGTCTGCACGGCCCCCAGGAGAACCACTCCGGGTACCTCGACCGCGCACTGGCAAGCCCCGTCATCTTGTATCGCGCTCCTGCGAAACAAACCCATTTCAGCACTCCGTGGGACCCGAGGCACCGGTGGCGTCGGCCAGCGCCGCTTCCCTGGCCGTCGCCTTTCGCGCTGCTTGGTGACGCTCCAGCTCACGCAGGGCTCGGAACATCGACCGCTCGATGGCCGCCTCGTATCGCGACAGCTTGGAGAAGGCGTTGGGGCCTGTCGCGTCCCGCACAAAGGCCGCCCCCAAAGCCGTCTCCTCTGCATCCCTCTTCAGCGCAGCCTCCTTGGCGCGTGCTAAGGCGTCTGCATGCTTGGCTTGGTCGGTAATCGTGGTTTGGGTGTCAAGCAGGCCGGCTAGCAGTGTGTCCCGCTCGTAACCCCGGGCCTCCGCTTCGGCCCGCTGGGCGAGCACGCTGTGGAACTGCGTCGCGAAGATGCCAGCCTCAACACGATAGACGCGCCGGAGCCGCCATGCCGCCGCGACGATGCGCTCCACCAGCAGGACCTCTACTTCGCCGACGGGCTCGAAGTGGCCCCGGAGCTGCTCACCGAAGCGGACAAGCTCGTCTTCCCCTTCGTCTGGGAGCAGGATGCGTCGGGCGGTCAGGCCATGCTTCAGTGCGTTGCGAGCGACGATAGCCTTCCCCTCATCGCTCTTCGGGCCAGTGCTCTGCAGGGCGTTCTGGCGGTTCGCTTCGGCTTGCTTCTCGCTCGTCATGGCTTCACCCCTCCATCCAAGTGCTGGGGTTCTAGGGGTTGCCCCCCGCTGTGATCGGGTATTGACAGCCGTCGAGTCGGGCTTGCCTTAGGGGTAGTCCGGTCACGCGAGAACCCACGCAACCCCTCGGACCCTTAGCCTTCTGTGCTGGTCTTGACCACCCAGACCCGGACTTTCTGTCGCTGACCGGGACTTCCGATGTACAGCCCTTCGTCCCCGTGTCGAACCTCCAGCTTCTTCTTGAGCGCGTGGCCGAGCCTGCGCCGGTCTATCTCACCTGACCGGTCAAAGACCGTGTCGGGCAGTGCCTCGCGAAGTGCAGGGCACTTGTCCCCAGTGATGACCTCGACCAGATGGGCTGTCGTCACGGGCAGGTCACCGAAGTAGTCTTGCCACGCCTGCAGGAAGGCCTCCCACTGAGCCGTCTCTTCGTCGGTGTTCTCGTACAGGGAGCCAAGGTTGCCGAGGAATCCCGGGATGCCTGCAGACTCCAGGATGCCCCCAATGACATGGGTCCACTGATCAAAGCCTCCCAGCTTGGGCACACTGGCCTCGGGCTGCCGCCTCGCGTACCAGTTGCGGGCGAGGGTGAGCAGCGCCCCTATCAGCCATCCACGGCTCAAGGCCACCCACTGAAGTAGATCGGGATGTGCAAACCCTTCCCGCTGCCACGGCCGCGAACACCGAGCGTCCAGACGCACCCAATAGCACCGACGTGGAAGGTCGCCGCGGAGAGAGACGTTGTTCCCAGTGCAGACCCATGCCGCACGTTGTGGAAGCGCAATCTCTTCGCTTCGGCCCAGTACTCGGTCTTGCCAGACGTGCGCTGTCAAGGCCATCGCAAGACTCGGAGCATCGATCGGCCGCTCCACGTTGTCCACGGTGATCAGAGCGGCCCCGGTTTGGAGGACTGCTGTGATGCGCTTTCTCCATTCCTCATCGTCTCGCGGAGCCGCCAGCATTGCCGCTGGGCGCCCAGTGGCGATCTGTGCGCAGACTTCAGACAGAAGCGTCTTACCCGTGCCGGCCTGCGGGGCATCGATGAGTGCGAGCGGCACGGTTCCAGTGATCGCCGGCCGCACGATGGGCGTGAGCATCAATCCGATGGCGTTCGCACGACTTGCCTCGTCCACGAACGGGAAGTCCTCCAACGTCTCGAGCAGGAGGGATCTGGCCTCGCCCACTTCGGCAGACGTGGGAGTAGCCGGTATACCGGGGCAGTTCAACTCGTCTTCAGGTGCGTGGAACAACCTCGTCCCGGCGTCGTAGCCCGGGTCAGATAGCACCGTCCCATCCGGCCGGAGCACGGGCGTTTCCACGATGCCCTCAAGCGCGGGGAAGGGCAAGGAGGCCTCGGCTAGGACGGTCCGCACGACCTCTTCCGGCGGGTTGCAGTCCCGAGGACCCTCCCTCGTCATGCGGACGAAGTTCGCGACAGCAGTCAGCCTGCCACGCAGTTCGTCCACGCCGACCACGTCGATCACCGGCCTGCCGCGTTCGTCGTGTGCAATCCGGACCAAGGTCCCTGAACGGACGAAGAGGGAGGGCGGGTCGTTCGCGGCTCGGAGTGCCTGCAACGCCTCGTGTGCCATGTCGCGAAGCTGCCGCCCGATCACGATCGTCGGGCGGCCCTCTTCATCAGGCGGCTGGGCGTACACAGCCTGTCTCGCCTCGCGTACAGCGGCGTCGAGTTCGTTCCGATTGAGACGGTCCCGTAGGATCTCCTTGAGCCTTGCCTTCGTCTGGCCGTACTGCCCTCGGGTCAATCGGGCGAGCAGCGGCACGGCTTCCCACACAGGCGCCGGATCATGTGAGCGCCCGGCCTCCGCGACCAATCGCTCCACCTCATTTGTAGGCGGCGGGCCGCTCCCTACCTCTTGCGTCTGCGGCGCATACCGAACCACGCTGCGCGCGATCCCCTCCACCTCGACCTCGGGCAGCGGCGGATCGCAGCGCCCCTGGTTCTCCACTAGCAGGGCCGCACGGATCGGCTCCTCGCCCATGCCTCGTCGTCGCATCGTGCCGGCGAGACTCGTGAGGGTGTCGTTCCGCTTGCCCTCCGGGATGCGGTCGGCTACCGGCTGTGCGGCCCCATTCCCACGAGTCGGGTGCAGCAGTTCAAGCAACCAGTCCGGGGGCTCCGCCAACTGCTCTTCATCAGGCGAGACAGCCCACTCATACATGACGCCGGCTAAATGTGCCGAGCCGGGAGCAACGACATAGCCCCCGTCGGCTCGCACGTCTACGCCGGGAAGCAGGCGTACTCCGTTGCGCGCAGGGATCGCGGGATGGCGGTAGTAGTAGTGGGTGCCGTTGCCGGTGGTGACGCAGGGCGTGACGGGCAAGTGCCGACCGGCAGTGCTCTTCCGGCCCTCGGGCCCATCGAGGTCCAGAGCGAGAATGCCGCTGTCCGGGCCGCAGGCGATGCCGATATTAGCCTCCGGCCACCGCTCCCACCAGCCTCTGACCGTTTCGGAATCGTTGGTGGCGCTATGGAGCCCGTTAGGCGCCCCGCCGGGACGGGCCAGGGGGTGCTTGCCAATGCAGTCGCACTCGGGGTTCCCACAGGCGCATCTCGGAGGCTGGCCATCGTCGATCAGCGGCCACCACAACGGCAGCACTCTCCAGCCCCGTTCGGCATAGCTCAGGGCCACGTTGACTCGTGCCTCATCCGTCTCCACTGGCTGGCTCCTCGTCCGGTTCCTGGGTCTCCGATGGGAGGTGGTCAGCCTCAGCATCTGCGGACTCCGACTGCTCAGCCTCGTCCCAGCGGCTCAGCAAGTCGAACAGCTTGCCCACGTTGCGGACTGCCTCCCGAGCGTCGTCTTCCGAGACGGGCTCGCCCGTGCGCTCCTCCCAGAAGCGCCGCGTCGTCTCGATGAGCTCATCCGAGAGGCCGCTCACGGCACCTGCGCCTCCCCCGGCCGCTTCGGCTCAAGCCGCTGCTTGAGTGCCTCGATCTGCTCTTCGTCATAGAAGCGATGCCCGCGATGATCGCGATAGGGCGTGACGATGCCCCGTCGCTCCCATTCCCAGAGCGTCGAACGACAGATGCCGAGCGTCCTGAGGACCTCACCGATGGGCTTAAGCTCCGTGTCGGCTGTCATCGGTTTGCGCCCCGTCACTCCTGTACAGGCCAATGCGGCGCCCTATAGACTCGCGTGGATTATCCCCTTTCCGCACGCACGTTGTGTCGTGCGAACGTCGCGCGACTGACGTTTCTTCGTCGTGCTGGTGAACCGACAGAGGGGGGTCAGGAGGCCCGGCTGATCTGCTCAGGGGGCAACATCAGGGCGTAGCCGTGACCGCGCTTGTTCTCTATGATCTCACGCGGTTCGGGGCCGGCGAGGTTTCCTTTCTTGATAGCGTGACGAAGGGCTTCGCGCAGTTCTCGTACGCGGTCACGCATCCACTTCTCGGTTCCGAGCGAGTCCACGTCGAGAGCCTCCCCCGCTTCGTCGTGAGAGACGAACTCCTGCGGACGAGAGGCCAAGTAGTCTAGCAGACGCAGAGCTGCTCGGCGGAGGGATAGCAGGACGCCCCCGAAGGACGCCACTCCTCTGCGGACATCTATGTGCAGGATCGGCTCCTCGCCCTGCTCGGCTACCGTGAACGCGGGGACCTCTTCAAGGTCCAGGCGGAGGTCAGGGCGCAGACGGTCCTCAATCGCCATGGTCCGTATCTGCCGGGCGGCGAGGTAGTCGGCTGCGGGAGCCTCGGGGAGAGACTGTTCCGGCAGGAGGACGATCATCGACGGGCGGCCAAGTTCCTGCCACGCTTCCTCGATGATAAGGTGCACGGGGCCGCGAAGCGCTGGAGCAAGGCAGACGTACGAGCCTCCCGCCCTCGGCTTACGCCGTCCCACGAGCCACAGCCCGCAGTGCAGCTTTCGGGGCGTTCCGACAAGTCCGCTTGCGCGACCCATCTCGCCCAGGAGCGCAGGAAGCGACACCGGGTAGCGTTCGAGCTTCTCGCGAGGTACGGGGACCTCGATCTCCTCGCTGTCGGGGGGCAGGATCAGGAACGCCTGACCGTCCCTGAACTCGACCGGCAGAGGGTCGGGGCCGTACCGAGGATCGACGACGGTGTCCGCAAGCTCCGGTTCCCCCAATATGCCCAGCGCGAAGGCCCGCGCCACTTGCTCGGGCTCGCACTCGTCGAGCAAGGCTCTGCTGACCGACAGCGGCCCGGCCTTACCCGCTGCTCTCAGCAGCGTTCTCCACAAGTCCCTCGCCACGGGCAATCCCCCACCGCTGAAGAAGCTTCTCGATGATAGTGTCGCTTGGGGATACGTTGAGGTTGTGACCGGAGGGCATCGTCAGGTAGACCGTCCGCTGGCCTGAACGACCTCTGCCAGGGAACTTGAACCGGATGTTGGCGCCGATGACCTCCATCTCACCGATGTCCACGCCGTACTGATCGAGAGCGCTGTAGACTTGGTCCGTATTCCCGGCCCGGAGTTCGGTGGTGAGGTCCTCCCACAGGCTCTTGAAGGTCAGCCCGACCAACTGGACCCACTTGATCTCGAACTCCTCATATCCGGGGAAGGTCGGCCTTTCGCGGAGGACGTTCAGCTCAAAGCCCGTCTGCTCTTCCTCGGACGGGAAGAAGCTCCTGTCCCCGAACAGAGACGCCCCAATCTCCTGCCGCGCCCTGGTGATCCAGTCCTGCCGGTTCCTGTGGACCTTCAGCTTGAGGCGCCCCGATGCTGGCACGTAGATGCCGATAGCATACAGGGCAGGCCGACGGAAGCTCGTGTGGATGCTCTCCCCATCGAACTCCTCGTTGGCCTGCACTCGGTCCACGAAGGCGATCTCCAGGTGGACGCGCGCCCCGACTCGGTACTGGTCAACCTCGCAGTGACTGCCGAGGCCCTCGTTGGCGAAGTACTCCCCCAGTGAGTGCTCAAGCGTCTCCCTGGCTCCGGCGGACAGGTCGGGGGCCTTGGCCTCCTTCCCTATGAACTCAGACCAACGCTCAATCGCCTCGACACGGACAGCGCTGAGGCATTCCCAGAACCTGCTCGAATGGTCGAGATAGAGCGTCATCGCCACGTCGTGGGCCTTGGGCTTGTCACCCATATCCATGCCGGCCTCTGCGACGGCTCTCAGAACGTGCTGCCAGGCTTTGTCTGCAGTGAGATCGTTGACCGACTCGATGGCATCTTGCGCCCGCAACCCGTCCTCGCCCATCGCGCCCAAGATCATCGGGATGGCCTCGCCCCACTCGGCAAGGTCCGTAGCGAAGTCGATCTCCCCGAACGGCTCGTACGTGGCGAAGAAACGTGCAAGAAGCTCGGGGTCGGTGCTGCGGAGGAACGCTCGCCAACTAAAGGTCTTGTGGTGCCGGATACGCATCTCATCCGCCCTCCCATCCAAGACGTACGTCCGGCCGTCGCCTCAGGCACTGCGGGGTCGGTGTGGCGTTGGGGTCAACGTGCAACGCCCCCAGCCCCTGCCACACGCAGTATACGAGTTGGGCGCAACTGGCGCAATACGGCACAAAGCCGCGCCTCCTCGGGCAGGTGCGTTTGTTGTCATCTCGAATACTCCTCCTGCGGGTCGGCGGCGGCGCGAAGCGGCACGGCCACTGCCCCCATCTCTGGTGGCCGAGGCGGCTCATGTCTGACCCCATTCTGCCCGGCGTCATCGTCGAAGGCGAGGTTCTGCCCGAGCCTCTGCGGGTTGTGCTGGTGCAGCCTGTCGGCAGCAGCTTAAAGGTCGGTGGCCAGGGGCTGCGGACAAAGCAGTACCATGGGCGCGTACTGAGCGAGGCTCAGTCGGCTTCTGACCTTTGCGCCTCTCCCTTCGGGAGAGCGTAGCGGCGAGGTACACCCGTGCCCGAACAACCCAAGTACATTAACGGCGTTGCTGACGGCTACTCCGGCCCGCGGTGCCAGTACGCGTATGGGCAGCTTCCCCATCAGGGGAAACGGTGCGGCCTCGCTGCGTGGCCTGATGCGTCTGAGGACGAGCCGCGCTGCGCCTTCCACTCCGAGGGAACCCCCGTTGACCTCACCCAAGCACTGGACGATGCCATCAAGGTCAAGGCTGACCTGTGTGAGGTGGACCTCTCCGGCGCGAACCTGATCCGGGCCAACCTCCGCGGCGCGGGGCTGCGGCACGCCAATCTATCCCGTGCAGACCTCAGGGCGGCCGACCTCTCGGGCGCGGACCTCTCGCACACCAATCTCTCGGGCGCAGTCCTCTCATACGCCAAGCTCGCCCACGCCGACCTCAGCTCGGCTGACCTCTCCGGCGGACACCTCGAGGGCGCTGATCTCTCGGGGGCCACCCTCTTGGTCACGGACCTGTCCGGTGTGATGGCCAGGGACGCGAGCTTCCGAGCCGCCCATCTTGCCTGTGCACGATTGCGGCTCCTGTGGTGCTTTGCGGACACGTCCTCCGAGGGCGGACAATTGACTGGCTGTGCCAGCGCTCCAGACCTGGGGAACGCCGACTTCCGAGGCGCCCGCCTGCGAGACATCACGATGGATCGGGAGACGAACCTGGGAGAGGCGCGCTTTGGCCCCGCGGACGGTGCCACATCGGAGGACCGTATAGCTGACGAAGCTGAGGCACTCCCCGACTACGGAGCCTGTGCTCAGGTCTACCGGCAGCTTAAGGTCGCCTTCCGGGACTCGGGGGACCATGGACGAGCAGGCAACTTCTACGTGGGCGAGATGCGGTGCATGCGGAAAGCTTCGGCGCGCGACCTCTGGCCCAACCTGACGCCCCGACTGAAGCGGGAAGCAGATGAGGCTGCCTGGGCCTACCGACTACGCGAGTTGACCCGATCCGTGCGCCTCCTGCGGGCCGCCACGGGCCGGGCGTTGGGGGGCCTGCCTCGTTCTCGCCTCCGCGCACGCGATCCCTGGAAGGCGGTCAGCTCTCACTTGCGCCTGCTGTGGCTATGCATCTTTGAGCGGGCTGCCGGCTACGGTGAGCGTCCGTCTTGGGTCCTGGGATGGGCCCTCCTTGTGGTGGTGATCTGCGCCTTCGTCCACGGGGCCTGTGGCATCGGTGCAACCGACGCCCACCACCTGGTGCCTAAGATCGGCCCAGGCCTGGAGTGGCCCAGCCCCGATGGCTTTGGCAGGTTCCTGACTGCACTCCACTTCAGTTTCTGCACCTTCACGACGCTGGGTTGTGGAGGCCTACAGCCGTCAACAGCGTGGGGTCGCCTCTTCTCCGGCCTGGAAGGTGCTCTCGGCCTGGCCTTGATGGCCCTGTTCCTGTTCTGCATCGCCCGCAGGGTCGGCCGCTGAGGCACGGGCGTGCGGCTGCCTCGCCAGCCTGAGCCATCCCGACCTCGCCGGGACAGCCCAACAGCCCTTCATCTGGTATGCCAAGCTCCAGGCAGCAGGGGCGTGGCACACTGCACTGCCCTCCCTTGTTCGGGGCACACATGCAGTATGCCACGAACGCGCGATCAGATTGAGGGCTGGCGTGGGGCTGGGCTCTTCTTGGGCGTTGCCTCTTTCACGAAGTAGTCGGCGGTCTTGACGATCGCGGTCGCCGTGAAGGGCTTCCGCAGACAACCTTTGGCGCCCTCCGCCAGGCACTCGGCCAGGCGATCGCGTCGATCCTCACGCACCATCGTGGTGTCCAGGAAGGCGGTGATCATTACTACCTGAGTCGCAGGTGACACCTCCTTGAGGGCTCGGAGAGTCGCGAGCCCATCCATCCCCGGCATGGCGACATCGACCAGAGCCAACTGGAAGTCGGCCGCGCCTGCGGCCTCGACCGCATCGGACCCGCTGTCAACAAGCGTGACGTCATAGCCCTCTCGAGTCAGCGCCCATTCGATGATCTCGCGGATATCCTCCTCGTCGTCCACAACAAGGACTCGCCGGCCGTTGCTTTCCCTCGAGTGCATCACTGATCTCCTCCTGTCACTTGAGCCACGGCGCATATTCGGTGGCGATGTCTGGGTCGGCAGTCGGGTCTGGATCGGCCGTCGGACGGGGCTCACGAATGGGGAGACGGACCGTGAACACAGCGCCTCCGTCCGGTCCGTTGTCAACCACCAGCTCCCCCCCATGTTCTCTCACGATCCCGTGAGATACGCTGAGACCAAGGCCTGATCCCTGATCCACTGCCTTGGTCGTGAAGAACGGGTCAAAGACCTTCGGCAGTACGTCCGCCGGTATACCAGGCCCCGTATCGCTGAGGCGCACAACGATCTCTCCGTTGTCTGTAGTCGTCTCAACCCTCAGGGCGCCGTCGCCCTCCGGCATTGCCTGGTAAGCGTTAACGATGACGTTGGCCAGAGCCTGCTGCAGAGCTTGCCCGTCACCTGTCGTTCGCGGAACCGATTCGCAGAGATGCCGGACGACCTCTGTGCCCTGCGGCCGATGATCTTCAGCAGCCTCGAGCGCCGACTCGAGCAGCTCGTGGACGTCCACCTCGACGATCGACATCTCCTCCGGCTGAGCGAATGCAGCCAATTCCTTCACGATACGGGCGCAGCGGCCAGCTTGACGGGCTACCCGCTCGACCACAGGTGCAGTCTGCTCGCGGACTCCATCCTTGGCCAGGACTTCACAGTACCCAAGGATGGCGGCGAGCGGGTTGTTGAGTTCGTGGGCTACCCCTGAGATGACTCGCGACAGTGCCGACAGTTTTTCGGACCTCACGGCCTGCGCTTGCGCGGCCCTGAGCTGGTGGTAGGCGCTGCGGAGGTTTTCGTAGAGCTGCATGTTCTCCATCGCGACGCCCAGTTGACCGGCCACAGCCCCGAGGAAGCCCGGATCCTCCGTATCGTCACTGTCGCCCTTCGGGCCCCCGACCGCCAACCATGCGATCCGTTCCCTGTTCCCGCGCAGTGGGAGGAGCCGGAACTCCCAGTCCCTGTCATCGACCTCAAAGCGCAGTTGGGCGTCGGCCCAGGGGCGTTGCGGCAAATCCTCCGGTGGAACCCAGTCACCCGCGTAGCGCCCGACCTCGGCTGCCAACCGGTCCATGGCCGCCTCAGGCAAACCCACCGAGGTGGCGAGCCGCAGTTCCCGCTCGGGGCCGCCATCCCACCAGATGGCGCCGGCCGGAAGATCCAGCAAGGACGTCACCAACGACAACGTCTCAGACAGGGTGTCGGCTGGCTCAAGGCCGGCACTCGCCGTTGCCGCGACGGCGTGCAGAAGCGACAGCCGGCGCAGCATCAGCCGATTCTCCTCCTCGAGTTGCTTCTTCTCGAGCCCAGCTCGCAGCAATGCGAGAAGCTGTTGCACGTCTACCGGCTTGCACATGTAGCCGCTTGCGCCCCGGTTGAGTGCCTCAATTGACGAGTGCGTGGACGCGTGACCGGTCACGATGATGGGGATGATGGCGGGGACGCTCCTCTTAAGGTCGGGGAGCAGGTCGATGCCCGATTGGTCAGGCAGCGATATGTCGATCAATGCCGCCTCGTACGGTCTCTTGGCCGCCATCTTGAGGGCTTCGTTCGCAGTGGCCGCCCAGTCGGCCTCATAGCCCTCCGTTGACAGTATGAGCCTCAGGGTCTTGGCCGCGGCCGGGCTGTCGTCCACGATCAGGACAGTGGCCGCAGGCGAAGGCGAACTCATTGGCGGCCTCCGATCATACCGCGTTCCTCGCGCATCTCTCTGGCAGCACCGCGCGGTTCAGGGGCTGTGCGTCGCCTTGTGGCTTGCCCCTGGCCCCGACAGCCGTGTCGGGCACTGCCGCGTCCTGCGTAGGCTGCGTCGCCGCTTGGGCAGGATGTACCACAGAACGAAGAGCGCGCCTCGTGCAAACTTGGTCCGCTGATCTCAATTCTCCTCAAAACCCCACGCCGCATCCGATTGCCGCGGCAGATTGGCCCTCCGCGGGCCTGAAGGTCGCTCAACAGCCCACAGCGGGGTCTGGCTGCCTGCTACGTGGCGAGTCGTGGCCAAGGCCGGGTTCCTCGTGCTCGTCCTTCACCGTCTCGCGGATCTCCCGGAACTCAGCAGTGCGTCGAGCGAAACAGCAAAGAACGTCTGGATCGAAGTGTCTGCGGCAGTCTTGGGTCACAACGGCCAGAGCCTGCTCCTCGGGCAAGGCTGGCCGGTAGACCCGCCGGTGCACCAGAGCGTCATAGACGTCTGCGATCGCCACTACCCGTGCGCACAATGGTATCGCCGTGCCCGACAGGCCATGAGGGTACCCTGAGCCGTCCCACTTCTCGTGGTGCGACAGAGCTATGTCCCGTGCCGTCTGAAGGAGAGGAACGTCAGAGCCGTTCAGGATACCGGCGCCGATCACAGTGTGCGTTCTCATCACCTCGAGTTCGGGGCGGGTGAGTCTACCGGGCTTCCGCAAGATACTGTCGGGTACCCCGATCTTCCCGACATCGTGCATCGGCGCTGCGATGCGGATATCGTCTACGGTGCGCGCCGGCCATCCCAAGGCCTCGGCGATGGCAGCCGAGTACATCCCAATGCGCCGGACGTGTGCCCCCGTCTCCTGGTCGCGGAACTCAGCAGCGGTCAGGAGATGCAGGACAATCTCCTCCTGCCGTTG
>CBFDAZ010000061.1:0-13586 GCA_965602825.1 uncultured bacterium | reverse complement strand
CGGGCCGTCACCTGCCCTAGCTCGTTGCGGAACTCGACGGCCCCCTCCAACACCAGCAGCACCGTGCGATCCGCTGTCGCCGACAACAGGAATCGCGTGCCCAATACACTCGCGACGCCGGCGGGCGTCGCGATCTCGAACGGTCCTCCGCCGAGCTCGATGGCCACCATGATCTCGCCGAGTGCCAGTTCTGCCCCGAGCGGGCGCTCGAGACCGCCAGGCGCCTCGCCGAGGGTGATCTCCGTATCGGCGGCCACCTCGAGGCTGGACCCATCGCCAAACGTGGCCACCAGGCTGCTGTCCGCCCCCGTCTTCAGCACGTCACCCGGCTGCAGAGCATCTGCGGCCGCCGCAGAGCGCCAACCTTCACGACCCTCCCGGCGCAGGACCGCCTCGCCAGCGGCGCTGGCGACTCGACCGTAGGCGGCGGGCCGGCGGACATCGATCTCGCGCTCCGGCGGCCCTCCACGGGTCTCGGCTCGCCCGGTGATGTCTGCCACCCGGCCCGGACGCCACACATCGCCCAGCGGCCCGGGCGCACGGGGGCTTGGGGTGGCCTCTTGCGGCCGGACCCTATCCGGGACAGGTTCCTCTTCGGTTCTCTCGCGGCCAACGGAAGGCGGCGCCTCCGTGACGGGCCGCGTGCTGCCAGCCTCCTCAGCCTCAGGTGGAACTTCGTCACTGGCCTTCTGCGGGCCCTGAGGAGGCGACTCGGGCGGCTCCGCGTCGGAGCGGTCCTGGACCACCTGCGGAGTTGTCCCGATAGACGGCTGGACAGAGGCCTGGTGGGGACGGAGGAACCAGAGAGCGATCGCCGCTGTGACTGCCAGGAGGCCGAGGGCTGCCGCTGCGACGACGGGACGAGGCAGCCACGCCCAACGGCTTCGCGGAGGGGCGACGACCCGGACCGGCTGCCGGACAGCATTCCGGCTCTCATCGGCAGCCGCGCGGACGGCCGCCATTATGCCCTCGCCAAGTCCCGGCGGCGGCCGGGGCGCGGTGAGGACTGCTGCCACCTCCCGCATGCAGGCTTCGGCTTGCCGGTACTCAGCGCGACAGCGCTCGCACGCAGTGAGGTGGCGGTCGAGGGCCCCGGCCTCAGCGTCGGTCAGCTCGCCGTGCAGGCTGGCCGCGATCAGTTTGTCAGCCCGTCTGCAAGTCATGGTATGCCTCTTCGATCTCATCAGCCAGGTGCGAGCGGAGGCGCTCCTGGAGCATCTTCCTCGCTCGGTGCCACCTCATTTTGACCGCGGAGAGCTTGACGCCCATCGTCTCGGCGATCTCCGCATAGGACAACCCGCAGACGTAGCGGAGCACGACGACTTCCCGGTAGTCGGGTGGCAGCGAGTTGACCGCCCTTCTGACCGGCTCATCCCGGGCCGCGGCGAGTGCTTGGGATTCGGGGTTGTTGGCGGACTCCGAGGGGTCGGCGCGCCGGAGCTTCGAGGGATCGCCCAAGAGAACAGGTCGGCGGGAGTGCTTCCGCAGCCAGTCCCGGCAGCTGTTGTGCGCGATGGCATACAGCCACGGGGCGAACCGTCGCCCGTCCCGGAGTTCGCCGATGCGCGTGAAGGCCTGAACGAAGCAACTCTGCGTCAGGTCCTCTGCCTCGCCGGCATCGCCGGTCGTCGCCACAGCGATGCGGTACACAGGCGCCCCATGGCTCGCGACGAGATCGCCGAAGGCCTCCGTGTCTCCTTCACGCACGCGCTGGACGATGTGCTCGTCGGGCACCGACATGTGCGGGGGCCCCCGTCTGCTCCAGTCCTTCGGCCCGTGTAGTCGTTTGAGAGGCCGTAAAGGTCACACGATCTTTCGCGGGGATCATCCGGAGTCCCTGCGGCAAGGGCTCCATGGGGGGCTGCGCCGGTACGTGGCTGGGGGTGAACGGGGGTTTTCGCTGTCCTTCGGGGTTCGGGGGAGGCGTCGGTCGCGAGGAAGCCAGGGGTTCTCGTGGCGGCACGCGCGACCATCGCCGTCACGGGGCGGACCGTCACGCAAGCCGTGCAGCGCCAACGATCCTCCGCACGCCCCAGAGGTCCTGCGCTCTCCGCCGGGCGTCGCCTTCGGTGCGCACGAGGATCGCGGGAATGCCGAAGCGCTCGGCCCCGGCCACATCGGCTTCCGGGTTGTCGCCGACCATCCACACTTCATCGGGCCAGCCGGCCGCCTCGAGGGCCAGGCGGAACGCCTCGGGGTGGGGCTTGTCGTAGCCAAGGAGCGCGGATGTGAGCACGGCGTCGAACAGGGAGCGTATCCCGAGTCCGTTCACGATCTCCTCAAGCTCGGGCACATGATTTGACAGGATCACGTGCCGCCAGCCGTGGCGCGCCAACTGCTGCAGCACCGGGCGCGTGTCATCGAACAGCCGGTACGTTGCGGGGTCAATGAACGCCCTTCGAGCGGCCTTCGCCAACTCGGCCGATCGGCCCGCAGCGATCCCCGCCGCCTCCAGCGCTCGCGCCAGAAGGGGCTCGATCTCCGCCCACCACTTCTCCGGGTCACAAAGCTCCGGGTGCGGCTGCTCGGGACGGTGCCAGGGGAACCCGTCGCGCAGGTACGGGCGGAGGTGGTCTCTCGTGACTCGGTGCCCGGGCACCCGTTCGTCCAGCGCCTGCATCAGCGCCGAGCCCCACAGGCCCTCACGCCAGGCCAACGTGCCGCCGAAGTCCCACAGGATGACTCTCTTCATTGCTGCCTGCCCGCCGCCTCTTCCTGTCTGGCGCACGTCAGTCCTGCCCGAGTTGGCGTCGGTCCTTCGGTCGAACCGCGCCCTGCATTGAGGTGCACCCCAAGTTCCGGACAGCCGTCCATGGCGCGTTGCGGCACCCGGAAACAATGAAGATGGCCGGTGTGCCACCATGGCGGAGCAGGAGCTCCGCCGTCACGGACGGCCTGCGCCACGCGAATCTTCGAGGCAGCCGGTCATGCCGCACTGCGGCACCCTGAAACAATGAAGATGACGGCGGCCACCACAGCCGGCAAGGGTGCTAGCGCTCCCGGGAACGAGGAGGATGGCGACGGCAGTGTGAGGGTCGCGGGCCACCCGGCATCAGAACCACGCGAAGCGCATCCGGAGATGCGCTTCGCAATCAGTGCTTGACCTCAATAGACCCCGGCCGGACCTACGGCCCGAACGGCGGAGGGAACTCCCCTTCGGGCGGCGGCGGCGGCGGGTCAGGATCCCAGATCAGGTTGAACCCACCCCACGGATCGTCCGGCGGGGGAGGTGGAAACTCCCCTTCCGGCGGAGGCGGCGGTGGGTCAGGATCCCAAATCAGATTGAACCCACCCCACGGGTCATCCGGCGGGGGAGGTGGGAATTCCCCTTCAGGTGGCGGAGGTGGTGGGTCAGGATCCCAGATCAGGTTAAAGCCGCCCCACGGGTCCTCCGGTGGGGGAGGTGGAAATTCCCCTTCCGGTGGCGGAGGTGGCGGATCGGGATCCCAGATCAGGTTCATGCCGCCCCATTCACTGCTCGTGAGAACGGCAGCCCCCAGTGAATCGGCGACGGACAACGTCGGAGACACCGGCGACGCCGAAGCACTCACAGCAGCAAGGCCAAGAGCAAGTACAGCCACGGAGATGTAGGCCGCGAAACTACGCACGGGCTATGACCCCCCGTCCCAACGTAAGATGTCAGGGCATCTGTGCATCGATATTCAATACAATCGTAACGGAAAAGTAAATAGGCCAAAGGTCCTAGGCGCACAATAGAGAGGAAATCGCTTGCTGTGGAGACAGGCTAGACCTCGCTGCGTGGTCGGGTCGTGAGGACCTCGGAGCCTTCAGAGGCGGGGTCGTTCTGAAGGCCCGCGAGGCCCCTGCGCATGGCCCAAGCTACAAGGTCCGTCCGACCCGTCAAGTCGATCCGCCGGTAGACACTCGATAGGTGGTTCTTCACGGTCTTCTCACTGATCTTCAGGCGTCGCCCGACCTGCTTGTTGGTCAGGCCCTGACACACTGCTTGAACGACCTCGTATTCCCGACGGGTAAGGAGCTGGCGAGGCTCGTCCTCCCGGGACCCGCCGTTGAGGAGGTCGACCGCCGCATCCCTGGGGGCTCCGGCCCGGGCATCTCGGCACAGTTCCCACATCAGCCGCACCAGGCCCGGGAAGCCCACGCTGCTGGTGACGTGTTGGTCGGCTCCCGTGTCGCTTGCGTTGCGCCGCCGCCCCGGGGCATCCAGCGATACAATCCGGCATGCGCGAGCCTGGGCACGTATGGCGGCGATCACCGCCGCGTCGCTCTTCGGGCTTTCGCTGCACACAAGCAGCAGTATGTCAGGCTGCAAGCGGCTCGCCATCAGAACCGCGTCGCCCGCCGCAGGCGCTACCCCCACAATATCGACCTCACTCCATCTCTTCAGCAGGTCCCTGAGCCCCTCACGCAGCAGCGCATGTTCGGACGCCACCATCACCCGCATGCGGTAGCCACCTCCATCTCGCTCTGCTCCTCCTTGCGGCGGCAGGCCGGGGACGGGCGACTCACGGCGTCCGGAGGCCTGTTGGGCGTGATCGCGGACTGAAGACGCATTGTCCCTGGGTCCCATTCATCGCGTCGGGTATGGGCTTTTCCACGGCGTGGCGCGCTTTTCAACATGGTTATCCACATAGAGCTCCACTCGCGCTCGCCAGTCTCTGCCGACAACGGCTCGGCCTCGCCCTGTCTCCGGACTCCCGCCGCCTCGCCCATCGCTTCATCGGCGTGCGTCCCAGGACCCACTCGCTGGAATCCCGCGCGCCTACAGGCGGATCTCCAGGAGCGCTGGCTCATCGCGCTCGGTTAGCCAGCGCACCTGATCCGCGATTCCATCATGGCTGTCGCCCTGGACGCAGGCGGCCGGCATCCCGAAAGCCTGGGCGAGGGCGACGAAGTCCGGGTTCGTCAGGGCCGTGACGCCGCGCATGGCGTCCGCCTCCGGCCCGCAGAAGTGCGCAATAGAGGCCAGCGAGCTGCTATTCAGCACAATGATCTTCACGGGCGTTCCGTTCTGCACGGCTGTCGCCATTTCCATGGCTGTCATGCTGAAGCTGCCGTCTCCGGTGATGCACACGACCATCGCGTCAGGCCGCGCCAGTTGCGCACCGATGGCTGCCGGCAGCCCGTATCCCATGGCGATGTAGCCGGCAGGATAGAGGAAGCTGCGTGGACGGTAGGCGTCGAAGTGACGGAACATGTGGTAGACGGGGCTTGCCACATCCCCGACGACGATCGCCTCCTCGGGGATGGCCGCTCTCAGCGTCCGGCAGAGCCGGGCCTCGGTCGAGGCATCCTCCCGGTCTGCCCGGCGCAGCTCCGCAAGGCGGGCGACCCACGCGTCCGCTCCCTGGTCGCCGTCCCTGCCCGGTACCTCCGCGCCAATGGCCGTGAGCGCGAGGTGCGCATCGCCCACGATCGCGACGTGGGCCGGATAGTGCATTCCGATCACAGATGGATCGATGTCGATGTGGATGAGCTTCTCCGGGACGCGCAGATGCCAGTTCCGCGTCCCGACTTGCGTGAAGCGGCAGCCCACAGCCAGGCACAGGTCCGCCTCGTCGAAAGCCGCCACGGCTGCATTGCTGAAACTCGCGCCCAACGACAGCGGGTCATTGTCAGGGAAGAGGCCCTTGCCCATGCAAGTCACGGCGACGCCGGCGCCGACCCGCCTCGCCAGTCCCCGGATCGGCTCTGCAGCGGCCACAGCGCCCCCTCCCACGATCATCACCGGCCGCCTGGCCTCGGCCAGAGCCCTCGCCGCGTCCGTCACGGCGTCGGGATCGAGAGCCGGGCAACCCTCGGCAGCGGTTGGCGCATCCGGGGGTGAGGCCGGCTCACCGAGAAGATCGCGCGGAATGCAGACCTGGGTCGGACGGGGGCGGCCGCTGGCGGCTTGCCTCAGCGCCCGGAGCACAAGGAGCGGCACCCCCGCGGGGTCGTCGGCGGTGGTGTTCCACTTGGTGATCGGGGCGAAGATCTTCTCGACCGGCGCCTCGTGCCAGGCACCGAGGCTGTGCCCGATGAACCGGCTATCGACCTGGCAGCACAGGTGGACTGTCGGCACGGAGTTCGTGAAGCTCTCGGCGACGGCGGTCAAGGCGTTGGTGGCGCCGGGGCCGGCCGTCGTGATGAACACACCCGCCTGGCCACTGACGCGTGCGAAGCCGTCAGCGGCGAAGCCGGCTCCCTGCTCGTGGCGGACGAGCACATGGCGAAGGCGGGCTTCACGGAGAACGGCGCTGTGGAGCTTGACCGTGTGGGCGCCGGGATACCCGAAGATCGTGCCGGGCCCGTGCGACGCGAGTACCTCCGCAACCGATTCTGCACACGTCATCGGGCGAGTGACCCCCCGGAGCGCTGCCCGTGGCTCCCGCGACTGGCTCGGTCCGGTTTCGCCCGACCGACCGGGCATCCCTCCGTGCCCCCCTCCTCCGCCCGCAAGGGGGGAGGGTGAGAGGGTTGCCGAGGCTCTCTCGGGAACTCCTCAGCTCAGCAAGCTCACAGGGAGGCGACGGGCATGGAGGCCACAACGCTCTACTTCGACCGGCCGGGCCCAGCCAACACGGAGCCGACTCTGGCTGCGGGCGCCAGGCGGGCCGCCGAGCTGGGGATCGGTCAGGTTGTGGTGGCGACCAGCACCGGCAAGACCGCGCTGCTGGCCGCCAACACGTTTGCGGACTGCAAGATTGTCGGGGTCACCCTCCAGAGAGGACTGTGGGAGAAGTACGTCGGCACGGACGCGGAGATCGTGGAGGAGGCTGAATCCCGCGGCGTCGTGTTTCTCACCTGCCCGCACACGCTCATGGGTGCGGTGGACAGCGCGATTCGCGAGAAGTTCGGCGGCCTCCCGCCTCAACAGCTTATCTCGCACGTCTACTACACCGTCAGCCAGGGCACCAAGGTCGCCGTGGAGTGCATGATGATGGCCGCCGACGCCGGACTCCTGGACATGTCGCAAGAGGTGATCTCGATCGCCGGCACCGACCACGGCGCGGACACGGCGCTGGTGCTGAAGCCGGTCTACTCGCACGAGTTCTTCTCGTTGCGGGTCAGAGAGCTCATCGCCAAACCACGGTGAGCCGCCCGCTCCACAGCGGCCCGCCTCCGCGGGCTCCGACTGCAACTTCCGGCGCCCGCCGGATGTCTACTTGAGGGATATGGCTTCTCCCCTGCAAATGCCGGGCCGTATGCGTACGCTACTGGCAACGGTGACGGCGATTGCCGTGCTATCCGCCCCGTCGGCATGGGCCGAGAAGACCTGGTCCCCGCAAGAGGAGCAGCGGGCGGGTGAGGCCGCCGTCAAGGCGATCCTGGGTGACACGCCGGAATGGACCAACGACGAGCAAGCGGCACGGCTCAAGGCGATCGTCGAGGCGATCGTGCCGCACACCCAGAGGCCGGACGTTGAATACAGTGTGCGACTGCTCGACACCGACCAGGCCAACGCCTTCTCCGTGCCGGGCGGGACCGTATTCGCCACGCGCGGCCTGCTGTTGGCATCGGCCGATCCCAGATCGTCCTATCTGGCAGTGCAGTCGGACGATGAGCTGGCAGGCATCCTCGCACACGAGATCGCGCACAACTGCCACTACCACGGTCTGAAGCAGGCGGAGCGCAACGACAAGGTACTCAAGGCCGGGCTCATCGCCTCGCTGCTTTCGCTTCTGCTTGGCGGGGGCGCAGGCACCGCCTTCCAGGTCCTGGGCGTGGGGCTGCAGGTTGGTCAGGGGATCCTGAGTCACTACTCGCTCGAGTACGAAACGGAGGCCGATCTCTCGGCTGTCTCATACCTGGCACAGACAGACTACCACCCGGCCGGTCTGCTGACCTTCATGGAGCGCATGGCTGCCGAGCACCGGTCCCGCCGGCATGTGGAGCTCGGCATATACCAGACCCATCCGTACCCCGTTGAGCGCGTCCAGGCCATTCGCCGGGCGATCCGCAGCCACGGCCTGGAGGTCAACCGCCGAGCCGTCACAGCCTGGCAGAGGGCCGAGGCGCTGGACGCAATCGTGCACGGCCAGCCGGCCGTCGTGGTCATGCTCTGGGACCGGGCCATCTACACCTTCCGGGCTACCTCCGACTCCGGCCAGACGCCGACGCAGCGGGCGCAGGCCACTGCGGCGGCACTGAACGAGGCTCTGGGCAAAGGCATGGCTGAGTTCGACATCGATGTCGAAGAGAGCGAGACGGGTCCCCAGGTGAACGTCATGGGGTCTCCGCTGCTACGAGTCCTGCCGGGGGACCTGGACGATCCGGGTCTGACGCGCGAACAGGCGGCCCAGAATGTGGTCCGGGCGCTGAGGGTGGCCCTGTTCGGAGACGCACTGGATCGTCGGCTGAGGCGCGTGGGTGAGTGAGTGTCGCCGCCGGAAGCGTGGATGTGAGTCGCCCGCGGGGCTTGCCGTTGGTGGTCAGCGGTGATGGGCGTCCGAGTGGAATACGAAGTCATCGCGGGAGTCCAGGAAGCGCGCCACCTCAAGTACCTTCCCGGTGCCGACCGCCACCGAACTGATCGGGTCGTCAGCGACGGCCACCGGTATCCCCGTCTCCCTCTCCAGTAGCGTGTCCATGCCGACCAGCAGGGCGCCGCCACCGGTGAGCGTCATCCCGCGCTCGATGATGTCGGCGGCGAGCTCCGGGGGTGTTTGTTCCAGGATCTGCTTCACCGCGGCGACGATCTGGGTGATGCCCTCCTGCATCGCCTCCCGCACCTCAACCGAGCTCACCGGAAGCACTTTGGGGAGCCCCGAGACGATGTCTCGACCCTTGACATCCATCTCCTGCTCCGCCTCGATCGGCACGGCGGAGCCGATCTCGATCTTGATGTTCTCGGCCGTCGGCTCGCCGATATCGAGGTTGTAGGTGCGCCGCACGTGGCGTATGATTGCCTCGTCAAGTCGGTTCCCACCGACTCGCAGCGAATCGCTGATCACGATCCCGCCGAGACTGATGACCGCGATATCCGTCGTGCCGCCGCCGATGTCAACGACCAGGTTGCCGCCCGGCAGGTCGATCGGCAGTCCGGCGCCGATGGCCGCTGCCATCGGCTCTTCGATCGGGATGGCTCGCCGCGCGCCGGCAGCGCGGGTCGCATCGAGTGCCGCCCGTTTCTCGACATTCGTGGCGCCGGACGGGATGCAGATGACGGCGGTCGGCTTCAGCAAGCGCGCGCGCCGCCCGCAGGCCTTGGCGATCAGGTAGGCCAGCATCTCGCGGGTGATGGAGTAGTCGGCGATCACCCCGTCGCGCAGCGGCCGCTTGGCCACGATGCTGCCCGGCGTACGCCCCAGCATCAGGCGGGCCTCCTCGCCTACCGCCTGGACCCGCTTGGTCCGCGCATCGACGGCCACGACCGAGGGCTCGCGGAGAACAATCCCGCGGCCCCGGGCATAGACGACGATGTTGGCGGTGCCGAGGTCGATCCCCAGGTCCTCAACCAATCGCCAGGTGTTCCAGAGTCTGGAGGGAGACATGCTATACCTGCATTCGCGATAGACACGGACAGGGCGAGCAGTCGATCATACCATGTTACAGCGCCCAGAAACCATGAAGATAGGCGTTCTGCCGGCGCCTTCGGGACCGCTACGCCGACGGGCCTGGAGACCCGTCGGCACGAACGACCGCCAGATCTTCGAGGCAGTTCAGCCTACTGCACAGCCCGGTTGGCCGCTCGCCACTGTCAGTTTCTCTCTGGGGCGCGATGTTCCTGCCGGGGGCCTCGCTTCAGGCATGCGCACGGAGCCGTTGCCGGCGATCACGGACGCTTCCCGGCGACCCTCAGCCGGTTCGTGGCGCGTACCAGCGCCGCTCGGGCCCGGTCTACATTAACCGCAGTCTTGGTCTCGGCCTGGGCCACCAGGCGCTCCCTGGCTCGGGTCCGGGCTTCTTCGGCACGATCGAGGTCTATCTCTGACGCCAACTCCGCGGCGTCGGCGAGCACCGTGGCCAGATTATCTGACACCGACAAGATGCCACCGGTTACCGCCAGCACTTGCTTCCCGCCCTGGGGATCCGTAGTGGTAATGGCGCCGGTCTTCAGCTCCGTTACCAACGGCGCATGCCTGGCCATCACACCCAGATAGCCGCCGTGCGCCGGCACGACGACGGACACGACCTCGCGTTCCAGGACAACGCGTTCGGGTGTCACAACCTGCAGGGCGAATGTGCTGGCCATCGCGCGTTCCCGTCCGCCTACTCGGCAACATCGCTGCTGCGCAAGCGCCGTGCCTTCTCTTGCGCGTCCTCGATGGTCCCGACGAGGTGGAAAGCCATCTCCGGCAGGTCGTCGTGCTTGCCCTCGAGGATCTCCTCGAAGCTCCGCAGCGTATCCTCGGGCTGAACGTACTGGCCCGGCAGATTCGTGAAGACCTCGGCGACGAAGAAGGGTTGACTCAGGAACATCTGCAGCCGGCGGGCCCGGGCAACAGTCTGCTTATCCTCGTCAGAGAGCTCGTCCATGCCCAGGATCGCGATGATGTCGCGGAGGTCCCGGTACCGCTGCAGGATGCGCTGGACCTCGCGCGCGGTCTGGTAGTGGTGCTCGCCGACGATCCGCGGATCGAGTAGACGGGAGGTTGAGGCCAGCGGATCGACGGCCGGGTACACGGCCTGCTCGAACAGCTCGCGGGACAGCTCCACGGCGGCGTCCAGGTGCGCGAATGTCGTTGCCGGCGCGGGGTCCGTATAGTCATCGGCGGGTACGTAGACCGCCTGGATCGAGGTCACCGACCCCCGGTCCGTCGAAGCAATGCGCTCCTGAAGATCCCCCATCTCGGTGGCCAGCGTGGGTTGGTAGCCGACGGCCGAGGGCATGCGCCCGAGCAGGGCCGAGACCTCGGACCCGGCCTGCGTGAAACGGAAGATATTGTCGATGAACAGCAGCACATCCTGGCCTTCGACGTCGCGGAAGTACTCGGCCATGGTCAGGGCGCTCAGACCGACCCGCAGGCGCGCTCCCGGGGGCTCGTTCATCTGACCGAACACCAGCACCGTCTGCTTCAGAACTCCCGATGCCTGCATCTCAAGGTACAGGTCGTTCCCCTCGCGCGTTCGCTCCCCCACACCGCCGAATACCGATACCCCCGAGTGCTCCTCGGCGACGTTCCGGATCAGCTCCTGGATCAGGACAGTCTTACCGACACCCGCGCCGCCGAACAGGCCGATCTTCCCGCCCTTGGGGAACGGACAGAGCAGATCCACCACCTTCAGCCCGGTGACAAACTGCTCCGTACTGACCGACTGGCTGCTGAAAGTGGGCGCCGACCGGTGGATCGGCCACCGCTCGCCCTCGGCCGGCGGCAAGTGATCGATCGGTTCGCCGAGCAGGTTGAACAGACGGCCCAACGTCTGGGGGCCGACGGGAACGCTGATCGGCTGGCCCGTGTCTACGGCTGGGTCACCGCGGACCAGCCCGTCGGTGGACGCCATGGCCACGCAGCGGACCAGGTTGTCGCCGAGGTGTTGGGCCGCCTCCGTCACGAGGTTGATGCGGCGGCCATCGGCCTCCACCTTGACCTCGATAGCGTTGTACAGCTCCGGAAGCTGGCCCGATGGGAACTCGATGTCAACGACCGGTCCCATTACCTGGGCGATTTTGCCCTGAGCCATGAGTCAACTCTCCTGCCTTGCTTTCGTGCGACGGGCGAGGGCGCGACGACCCGTCAGCCCGTGATCGCCTCTGCGCCGCCCACGACGTCAAGCAGCTCGGCCGTGATCTCCTGCTGCCGCAGTCGGTTCGCGACCATCGTCAGCTTCTCGGTCATCTCCTCGGCGTTCTCCGTCGCCGCCGCCATGGCCCTCATGCGCGCGGAATGCTCGGAGGCCGAGGCCTCCAGGAGCATTTGGTACACCTGGGCGTGCACGTATCTGGGCAACAGGCGACCCAGCAGCTCAGTGGCCGCCGGCTCGAAGATCCACTCTCTGTCCCGGTCCTCGCTCTGCAACTGGTCGGGCGTCACCGCCGGAAGCAGCCGGACCACAGTTGGTTCGTCGCGCGCCAGGCTAACAAACTGCGCGTAGCAGACGTGGACCTCGTCCACGTGTCCTTCTTCGAACCAGCGGCGGAGGTCGCCCGCGATCCGGGTCGCGTCGTCCCCGATGGTCCGGTCATCGATGGTCAACTGCTCCTCAACGGTCAGACCCGCACGCTTGAGCGGCGGCCGTGCCTTCCTGCCGGCCAGTCTGGTGATGACCGGATGCTCCTGCGCTGCCACGAAGCGCTCGGCCTGTCGGGCGACCTGCAGGCTGTAGCCGCCACACAGGCCCTTCTCCGCAGCGACCACCAGCAGCCCGATCCGCTCCGTCGGTCGCGGCGTCAGGAGCGGGATATCGACCTCGGCGGCCGCGGCCGCCAGCTCTCGAACGATCTCCTGCATGCGCTGCCAGTAGGCTCTCCCCTCGGTCACCCGCTGCTGGACCCGCCTCAGCTTCGCAGCAGCCACCATCTGCATGGCGCGCGTGATCTGGTGGATCTTGCCCACCAGCCTGATCTGTCGCCGAAGTTGCCGCAGCGTCTTGGCCATGGTCGTCTACTGGTCGCTGGTCTCGCCCGGCCCTTCAGCGGGCGGCCCCTCCCGAGGCTCCGCTTCAGGGGAGCCAAGCTCGGCGGACTGGCGCTTCGTCTGGAAGTCGCGCAGCGCGGCGGTTAGCTGCTGTTCGTCCTCATCGGTCAGTTCATTGGTCTGCTCAATGCGAGCGACGAAGTCAAGGTATCTCTCGTGACAGAAAGCCAGCATCTCGCGCTCTACACGCTCGATGTCTCTCAGTTCGTACTCGTCCAGGAAGCCCTGCTGTCCGGCAAAGATCACGATCACCTGGTCGATCATGCTCATCGGTGCGTACTGCACCTGCTTGAGCAGCTCGACCATGCGACTTCCCCGGTGCAGGATCTGCCGGGTCGTATCGTCGAGGTCTGAGGCGAATTGGGCGAAGGCCTCGTACTCGCGGTACGAGGCCAGGTCGAGCTTCAGTTGCTTCTGGACGCGCTTCATCGCGCTGGTCTGGGCGGCGCTGCCGACGCGGGACACGCTCAACCCGACGTTGATCGCCGGTCGGATGCCGGCGTAGAACAGGTCGGGCTCAAGATAGATCTGACCATCGGTGATCGATATGACGTTCGTCGGTATGTAGGCCGCGAAGTCGCCCTCCTGTGTCTCCACGACCGGGAGTGCCGTGAGGGAGCCGCCGCTGAGATCATCTGACAGCTTCGCCGCCCGTTCGAGCAGGCGGCTGTGCAGGTTGAAGATGTCGCCCGGGAAGGCCTCCCGGCCCGGCGGGCGCCTGAGGAGCAAGGACACCTGGCGGTAGGCCGCCGCGTGCTTGCTCAGATCATCATAGATGATCAGAGCGTGCCCTCCCTGGTTCCGGAAGTACTCCCCGATAGTGCAGCCGGCGTAAGGCGCGATGTACTGAACGGCGGCCGGGTCACTCGCGCAGGCAGTCACGATAACGGTGTGATCCAGAGCCCCGTATTGCTCGAGGGTGGCGGCGATGCGCCGCACGGTGGACAGCTTCTGCCCGATGGCCACGTAGATGCACTTGACGCCTGTGCCCCGCTGGTTGATGATGGCGTCCACCGCGATAGCGGTCTTGCCGGTCTGGCG
>CBFDAZ010000060.1:0-13647 GCA_965602825.1 uncultured bacterium | reverse complement strand
CCCGGGATGATGCAGCCCGGGATGATGCAGCCCGGGATGATGCAGCCGGGGATGATGCAGCCGGGGATGATGCAACCCGGGATGATGCAGCCCGGAATGATGCAACCGGGGATGATGCAGCCCGGAATGATGCAACCGGGGATGATGCAGCCCGGCATGGAAGGGGGCATGATGATGCCCGGCATGGAAGAGGGCATGATGATGCCCGGGATGGAAGGGGGCATGATGATGCCCGGCATGGAGGGGGGCATGATGATGCCCGGCATGGAAGGGGGCATGATGATGCCTGGTATGGGCGTGACCCAGAGGAAGGAGAAGCCGCCGAGGAAGATCAGCAAGCTGCGCGTGCTTCTCGTCGCTGATGAGACGGTCATCGATTCGGGCGATGTTCCCGTGGGTGACGACCTGGCCATGAACCCCGAGTTGAGCGACGAGGATGGATGGATCCGGGTGGCCATGCCGCTGTCGCAGTTCAAGCCCATGAAGGCACCCAAACCAAGCTCGCTCCGGGAGTTGGCCGTCTTCGGCGACACCAAAGGCGAGTTCTACATCGACAGCATCCGGTTGGTGCAAGAGGATCAGCCGCTGACGGCGGACGCCGGTCCGGACCGAGTCGTGAGAAAGGGCCAGGAAGTCAACTTCAACGCCGCCCCTCAACCAGGCGAAGCCAAGGCGCGCTACTCCTGGGACTTCGACGATCTCGTCGAGGGCATTGAGGAGGATGGGCTTGGTCAGAAGACCACATACGCATTCGAGGAAGAGGGCTTCTACTTGGTGACCCTCACCGTGACCGATCCCAATGGGAAGCGTATCCCGCGGGTTGACCGCGTCAACGTCACCGTGCAGTAGGCGACGGAGGGTCCCCAACGAGTCCAGCGAAACAGGGGTCTGGCTGTTGCGCACGATGATCGGATCAAGAAGGCCCTTCCGTCCCCCTGGAAGGGCCTTCTTCATGGGTGGGTGACCGACGACGGGCACTGCCTGGTGCATCCAGAACGGTCGCGTTCTCGACCCGGCCTCGGCGCGCGACGAGATCGGCGACCTCTTGCTGCAAGACGGCAAGATCGCCGCTATCGGCCGGCTCAGTCCGCCCGCTGATGCCAGACGGCTAGACGCCGAGGGGAAGATCGTCTGCCCCGGCCTTATCGACGTCCACGTCCACCTCAGAGAGCCGGGCTTTGAGCATAAGGAGACCCTCCAGACCGGCACGCGCGCCGCCGTGGCAGGTGGGTTCAGCGCCGTGTGCGCCATGCCGAACACCCGGCCTGTCATCGACAGCGCCGAGCGTGTCAACGGTCTCCTGAAGGCAGCGGCCGGCGCCTCCTGCCGAATCTTCCCGATCGGCGCCGCGACTCTGGGGCACCTCAACGAGGAGTTCTCCGACTTCGCTGCTCTCAAGCAAGCAGGCTGCGTTGCCGTTACCGACGACGCCTTCCCACTGCAGGGCACCGACCAGATGACAGCGGCTCTGGTGCGAGCGACAGACGCGGACCTCCCCTTCATCGCGCACTGTGAGCTGAGCGGGCTGTCGCGCGAAGGGGCGGTCGATCGGTCGGCGGCGACCCTGGTGGAGGTGGCGGCGACACAGGAGCCCCTTGCTGAGGCCGCGGCCATCCGGCTCTGGGCCGGAGCGTACGAACGGGCGGCCCAGAGCGCCCCGAGGCTCCCCAGGCTGCACTTCGCGCATCTGAGCAGCCAGGCGGGACTGGCTGCCTTCGTGGCTCTGCTGCGTTCGGGGGCATCCGTGTCGGCGGAGACGGCGCCGCATTACTTCTCACTCACCTCGTCGGCCCTGGCGCGGCTCGGCGCGGACGCGAAGATGAACCCTCCCCTGAAATCCGAGGCGGATGTTGCGGCGATACGGACGGCGCTGGCGGACGGCAGTATCCCGGTGATCGCCACCGACCATGCGCCTCACTCGCCAGACGAGAAAGCCGCCGGACTGGACGAAGCGCCCTTCGGCGTGATCGGGCTGGAGACCGCCCTCGGCGTCGCAATCAGCGAACTCGTCTCAACGCGCGCGATGCCGTTGGGGCGCGTGCTGTCCGCCCTGACATGTGCGCCGGCCAGGGCCTTCGGCCTTCACACTGGCACACTAGCGGTCGGGCGGCCGGGCGATGTTGTGCTCATCGATCCCGCCGCCACCTGGACCGTCGATCCAGAGCGTTTCCACAGCCAAGGCCGCAACTGCCCCTGGCGTGGTCGGGAACTGCACGGCAAGGCCTGCGCGACGTTTGTGGCAGGGAACTTGCGCATGCTGGACGGCGTCATTCAGTAAGGCGGACCGGGCGAGTTCCGTCACCAGGAGGATCGGGCCCACATGAGCGGCAAGCGCGCAATGCTCGCACTGGAAGATGGCACCGTCTTCGAAGGCACCGCCTTCGGCGCGGAGGGCAGTCGCTGTGGGGAAGTGGTGTTCAACACCAGTATGGCCGGCTACCAGGAGATCCTCACCGACCCCTCCTACCGCGGGCAGATTGTCACCATGACCTACCCTCTGATCGGCAACTACGGCGTCAACGACGAGGACGTCGAATCAGGGAAACCGTGGGTCGAGGGCTTCGTGGTCCGGGAGTACTGCGCGCAGCCATCGAACTGGCGATCGCAGAGGTCCCTTGGTGACTACTTGAGCGGCTACGGCTTGATTGGTATCGAAGGACTGGACACTCGTGCGCTCACAAAGCACCTGCGCACGTATGGGGCGATGAAGGGCATTATCGCCACCGATGATCTGTCCGCGGAGAGCCTGGTGCAGAAGGCGAAGGACGATCCGGGCCTCATCGGGATCGACCTGGTGAAGGACGTCGCCCGCGATGACGTCCGCGAATGGGTGGATGGAGGCTTCGCCGATGACCCCCTTACGTCCCCGGCTCAGCTCGATCTGCCACTGACCGTCCCGGTGCGGCGCCCTGCCGCCGCGGTCCCTGACAACCGGTTCCGCGTCGTCGCCATCGACTCCGGCATCAAGCACAACATCCTCCGCGAGCTGGCGGGGCGCAACTGCCAGTTGATCGTCGTCCCCGCGACAACGTCGGCCGATGAGATCCTGGCCTGGGATCCCGATGGCGTATTCCTGGCGAACGGCCCGGGAGATCCGGAGGGCGTGCCGTACCTGATCGACACAACCAGGAAGCTGATTGGGCAGCGGCCGATCTTCGGCATCTGCCTGGGCCACCAGATCCTCGGCCTGGCCTTCGGCGGCCGGACCTATAAGCTCAAGTTCGGCCACCGGGGGGCCAACCAGCCGGTAAGGAACCTGGATAGCGGCAAGATCGAGATCACCGCGCAGAACCACGGCTTTGCCGTCGATATGGACTCCCTCAAAGGGAAGGGTCTGCGGATGACCCACGTGAACCTCAACGACATGACCAACGAGGGAATGGCCCACGAGGAGCTGCCGGTGTTCAGCGTCCAGTACCACCCCGAGGCCTCGCCCGGCCCCCACGACGCCCACTACCTGTTCGATCAGTTCACCGAGAGCATGGCCGCCTACCGCAGCTAGACCGCCGAGGTTCCCCACGCCACACGACGCGCTCAGATGCGGCGGGGCTTGCCGCGCCACCGCGAGAGGCCGAAGCGCAGCCCGAAGGCCAGCGCAACGAGTACCACGTACAGCAGCAGAACGAGGAACATCCATTCGGGTTGGGCCGACGTCACCGCTACATCGATGGTTGGTTTGTCAGCCGACAGGACCCACGTTACGGTCTGACCGCTAACCTTGCCGCCCCGCGGAGACATCGACGCCATGTCGATCTCGCCGGGCATCACCACCGAGTACTCGAACTTCGTCTCGGGAGCGGCTTCCCGCTCCTTGTCGGTATCGTTGTAAGCCGTGCGGGTGATCTTGTCGGAATAGGTGTACTTGGTCCCAACAATCGACGGGCCGCCGGTAGTGGTCTGGCGGGTGATCTCCAGATCCGAGAAGGCGCTGCCGCGAGTGAAGCGCGCGTCCTGGTCAAACCGATACTCCTCGGCCAGCACCCGGTTCTCGCGCACGATCCACTGCGCTTTCGGGTCCATCTTGGCAATGTTGGTGTCAACGGTCTTGCGGCGATCGGGGTGCGCAACGAGGACCACCCGGCGGATGCCGGTGCCATCTGGCTCCAGGCGGGTGCCGACGCGCACGTCCTGAGCCGCGAAGACGGCCATGAACGGCAGCGCCGTCAGCAGCGAAATGGATCGGGACCGTCTCACTCGCTCTCCTCCTCCTCCTCCGTGGCCGGCTTCCCTCCGGAGCGATACCGTATCCACAGCCACATCAGCAGGGCACCCAGGGCGACGTCGAGGATGAAGGCAACCGCCTTCGGGATGTCGATGACCCACAGCCATAGCACGATCCGTACCGGCGAGAGGTTCGCCAGCAGCACCCACAGCAGCAGTACCACCACCGCACCGATGACGGCCAGCCGCCAGTTGAGGACGTCCCACCGGGCGCGCTGAGTGCGTCCGGCGATCGGCGCCTTGATGCGCTGGCCGATCCGGGCGAAGAACCCCGGCTTGCGCTCCTGCGGCTCTGCCTCCGCCTCCTCTTCCTCGTCGCCCGGCTCGGCCGCCTCCGCTTCGGTCGCTTCCAGTTCGTCAATGTCGAGAGTGTCGTCGCTCAACGGACCGCCCCCTTGCGCGTGCTGACCGGCGCACTGCACGGCTTCTGCCACGCCCGGCGATTGTAGCACGCAGCCCGATTGCCCGTCAACGCGGTCGCTATCGTCCTCGGCGTTCAGGCCGTCTGCACCTTGTCGCCAAGAACCTCCCTCAGCATGTCGCGGTCCCCGTCCGAGAAACCGACGTGCATGTGCTGTCGGAAACCCTCGGCGTACGCGACGGGCGTCGGCGCCATCTTCCCCAGCTCCGCACAGGTGTCGCGCATGGCCTGCAGGTACGAGTCCATGCCTTGACTCACGTCGAGCCATTCCTTTTGGGTCGCATGGCAGCGAAGCATCTCTTCCTTGGTCTCGACCTTCTCAGTCACATCCACGAACAGCGACGGCACCACGAGGTTCCTCAGCCCGTCGCGGTTGCTGTGGGGCTGGGCGTGGTAGAGGTACACATCCTGCGTCGTGGGAGGCAGTGGCGGCTCGCTGATCCAGTTCCGCATCCCCCGGCAGAAGCAGGCCGTCACGGTAAGACGGCACGCGTTCTGGTGGTCTTCCATATAGTCGTTCGGCGAGGGCAGTAGCACGATCTCCGGCTGCACCTCCCGCACCACGGCCGTCACGCGGCGCAACAGGCTGTCTTCGTAGTAGATCTCGATGTCATTCACAAAGCCCGGGTGGTACGTGGCGCCGATGATGGCGGCCGCCGCGTGGCTTTCCTCCCGGCGCAAGCGGATGATCTCCTCGTGGGTGTGAGTGGCGGTGCCGCAGTTCCCGTTGCCGACCGTGTGGATGTGACACTCGTAGCCCGCGTCGGCCAGCATGGCGAGGGCCCCGGCCATCATGAACTCGACGTCGTCGGGATGCGCCCCGACCGCAAGTGCGACCTTGTTCTCCGACATGGTCCGACCTCCCCGGCACTGGCAAGAAGTGTGCAATGCACCTTCGCGATTGCTAGCCGCATACCCTCCTGGGGGCTGCGCCTTCGCGTCTAGTGATGTCCCCCGGGGATGGGTAGGGCCGAGGTCTCGTCAGAGGGGTCGAGGAAACCAGCCGCCGAGTGCGTCATGACGGAGCGGAGGTCCGGGGGCGATGCAGTGTCCGAGTTGCGGAGATCCGCTGCCACAGACCGGGACAGAGTGCCCGGCCTGTGGTGCTGACGTGGGATGGCATGTCCGCAAGCCCGACGGCAGCGTCTACGGCCCGCTGGACGTGGAGCTGATCGATCGCTGCCTCCGCGAGGGTCGCATTGTGCCGGGCGACTTGGTGCAGCTTGGGTCGGAGGGTCAGTTCCGACCGGCACACGAGCTTCTCGCCGACCGGCTCCCGGCACGCCCACCTCCCACAACAGCGGCCACGATCCCGCCGGCGGGAGGCATGTCGCCTCAGACCCGCCAATGGCTGGTCCGGGGCTGTGCCATCGCTGGCGGAGTGCTCCTCGTGATCCTGGTGTTGGCGGTCTTGGGCATCAGAGCACTGTTCCAGCCGCCGACGCGCTCGTGCCTGTCGAACCTCAAACAGCTCGATCTCGGGCTTCTCGTGTACACGCAGGACTACGATGATCTCTGCCCACCCAAGGATGACTGGGAGCAGAAGCTCAACCCGTACCTGAGGAACAACCAGTTGTGGATCTGCCCGACATGCCCCAAGGAACCGGGCTATGCGAAGAACGACAAGCTGGCCGGCGTCAAGATGCAGAATGTCCGCCAGCCCGCTCAGACCCTCACCTTCTGGGATGCCGGCGCGTCGGTGCAGGGCTTCCCTCCGCCGCCGGGCACCACCAGCCCCCGTCACAACGCCGGCGACAACTTCGCCTTCGTTGACGGACACGCGAAGTACGCCCAGCCGGGCCATCTGCAGGCGTACACCGATCCGTAGGCAGGCCCCCTTCTGCGCCTACGAGGGTCAACACACAAGCTGGTTGCCGCCCGCGCCCCCTCGCTTCCGTTCTCCCACTGAAGGACTTCACACCTCGCCGGCGCACCTATACTCCTCCCGCACGATTGACGCGGCCGTCTCACACAGACAAAGGCCGGCCGCCCAGACTGGAGCGATCCAACAATGCCCGAACTCCGCTTCCGCCAGGTTCACCTGGACTTCCATACCTCCGAGAAGATCGTCGGCATCGGTTCGAGGTTTGACGCAGGCGAGTTCGCCCGAACCCTCAAGGAAGCGCACGTCAACTCGATCACCTGCTTCTCCCGCTGCCACCACGGCATGATCTACCACGACACGAAGTTCGAGACGCGCCATCCGCACCTCGAGATCAACCTGCTTGAGGAACAGATTGACGCCTGCCATGCGGTCGGCATCCGCGTGCCGATCTACATCACCGTCGGTTGGGATGAGTACATGTACCGGCGCCACCCCGAGTACTGCGAGATCGCGCCCGATGGCCGTCCCTCCGCCGGCCCGCTCGACGCCCGCTGGCACAAGATGTGCCTGAACCTCCGATCCCCGTACATCCAGTACGTCGAACAGCAGACCCGCGAAGTGCTTGACATGTTCGATGTCGATGGCTTCTTCTTCGACATCATCTTCCAGGGCCAGTGTGTCTGTCCGGTCTGTCTGTCCGGCATGCTCGAAGAGGGCTACGACCCGGAGTCCTCGGCCGACCGCACGCGCTATTCAAAGGCCGTCCTCGACGCCTTCAAGCGCCACTTCACCGAGGTCGTGCGCTCGGTCAACCAGGACTGCACGATCTTCTACAACGCGGGCCATATCTACCCCGACTGGCGCCCGATCCTCGAGACCTACACGCATCTTGAGCTCGAATCGCTCCCCAGCGGCGGCTGGGGATACTCGCACTTCCCGATAACGATGCGTTACGCGCGTCGGCTTGGCAAAGAGTGTCTCGGCGTGACCGGCAAGTTCCACACGAGCTGGGGCGACTTCTCCAGTTTCAAGCACAAGGAAGCCCTCGAATACGAGGTCTTCACCCAGCTCGCCAACGGCGCCAAGTGCTCGATCGGCGACCAGCTCCATCCCAGCGGAGAGATCTGCCCGGAGACCTACAAGCTCATCGGGAGCGTCTACGAGCGTGTGGAGGCCCTGGAGCCCTGGTGCTCGGGGGCGGACGCCCTGGCCGAGATCGCCGTCTTCAATCCCGAAGCGGTTGGCAAGCACGATGGCCGCGTGGACAGCTCTGCCAGTGGCGCCTACCACATGCTCGTCGAGGAGCACCACCAGTTCGACTTCGTCGATACTGAGAGCGACCTCTCCCGCTACCAGGTCCTGGTCCTGCCCGACAAGATCACCCTCGACGAGCTGCTCGCGCAGAAGGTGCGGGCCTTCGTCGAGGGAGGCGGCGCTCTTCTCGCCTCTCACAAATCCGGGCTCAACGCGGACGAAGGGGCTTTCGCCCTGCCTCAGATGGGCATCGAGTACGTCGGGGATGCCGAGTTCTCACCCGACTTCGTCCTGACCCGCGAGCCGATTGCCGAGGGCACGCCCTCGGTGCCCCACGTCATGTACGAGCGGGCAACCGAAGTCCGCGCATTGGGCGGCACGCAAGTCCTGGCCGACTGCTACGACCCGTACTTCAACCGCACCTACCAGCACTTCTGCTCCCACCGTCACACCCCGGTTGAGGGCAAGGCTGACCGGCCGGCGGCGACCCGCGCCGACCGAGTGATCTACCTGGCTCACCCGGTATTCGGCATGTACCATCGACTGGGCGCCCGCTTCTGGAAGCAGCTCACCATGAACGCCCTCGCCCTGGCGCTGCCGCAGCCGTTGATCCGCATCAACGCGCCGACGACAGCGCAAGTCACGGTGACGCGCCAGGAGTCCGAGGGTCGCACGATGGTGCACATCCTGCACTACATCCCCGAGCGTCGTGCCCAGCAGATCGACACCATCCAAGACGTAATCCCCCTCCACGATGTGCGGATCGCCCTTCGCTGCGACAAGGCGCCATCGCGCGTCTGCCTCGCGCCGAATGAGACAGAGCTACCGTGCGAGTGGAGTGACGGAGACGCAGAGGTGAGCATCCCCGTCGTGGCGGGATACGCTGTGGTAGTCTTCGAGGACTGAGCGACGCCTCGCACTCCTGTCGTCCCGTAGGTCGGGTCTCCAGGTCCCGAAGGGAGCCCGACTGGCCCCAGCCAGGCCAGGGCCCCGACGCCGTTAAGCCCGTCCGCCGTCGTCCGTTGTCGCCATTCTGTCTTCTATCTTCTGAACTCCGCCGTCTGCCGGCCTCGGAACCCCTCAAACAACCCGCAGTGTTGTTGCTCGCAGTACCGCAGAAGAGCTTCAGGACCATGCCCCACTACCTCATTATCGGCAATGGCATCGCTGCCAATTCCGCGGCCCAACGGGTCCGCGACCTCAGGCCCGATGCCGCTATCACCCTCGTCACCGATGAGCCCGAGCCGTACTACTCGCGCTGCGCCTTGATGTACTACGCAATGGACCACTGCAGCAAGCGCGACATCTACCTCTTCGATGGGAAGCACGACCAGGACCTCGCAGCGGACCTCATCTTCGACCAAGTGATCGGCGTTGATGCTTCCGCGTCCACGGTGGCGCTAAGGGACGCGGGCACCCGGCCCTACGACGGGTTGCTGATCGCCTCAGGCGCCGTAGGCCGCGAGCTTGGCGTGCCGGGCGAGGATGCCCAGGGCATCTCCAACTTCAACACCCTCCCCGACGCGGACTATGTGCTCGAGCGGCTGAAGACCGCCCACCGGGGCGTCGTGGTCGGCGGCGGACTGATCGGCGCCGAAGTGGCCGAGGTCTTTCACGAACTCGGCGTCGAGGCCGACTACCTGATCCGAGAAGACTACTTCTACCCCATCTTCTGCAGCCAGAGCCAGTCCCTCGTCATACAGAAGCACTTCGAGGACCACGGCGTCCGCATGCGCATGGGCCGCAATGTGGACCACTTCGAGGTCGCTGGTGATCGGGCGGTAGCGGCAGTGGTGGATGACCGGGGCGACTGCTACGAGTGCGACACCGTGGTGCGGGCGATTGGTGTGGAGCCGAACATCGGCTTCCTCGAGAACAGCGGCATCGAGACCGGGGCCGGGGTCCCTGTTGACGAGCGCCTCCGCACGAACGTGGAGAACGTCTGGGCGGCGGGCGACTGCGCCGAGATCCGCCTGCCGGGCGGAGAGCGCCCGATGATCCAGAAGCTCTGGTACACCGCCCAGCCGCAGGGATGGGTGGCGGGCGAGAATATGGCCGGTGGCAGCGCGGTCTACGACCCCGGGCCCCCCCTCCAGAGCGCCATGTTCATGGAGCTGGACTTCACCAGCTACGGCGAGATGCCCGCCCCCTGGAACTCGTACCACGAGCGTGCGATCGACTCCGACAACGGGGTCGACTCGCTGCGCCTCGTGCATGACGGCGAAGTGGTCGTCGGGGCCTCGTTCCTCGGTACGGCGATCACCAAAGAGGACATCGAGCAGATGGTCGTCGATCGCGCGCCGGTGTCGGACGCAGTTGACAAGGCAGACCGGATACTCTCGCTACGACCGGGGGCCGGTCTCCCGGGTAGATGTCAGGCGCAACTGGTCGAGGCGGCCGCGGCTGTGGCCCAACTGGCTTGGGCGGAGGTCATGATGCCACTCGACAGGTGGCCTCAGCTCCCGATCATCGGCTTCCTGCTGATCGTCAGTGCCATCTACCTCGCGGTGTTGCTCCCTGCTTACTGGTGGGTGCCGGTCATCCTCTTCGTGGTCATTGCCCTCGCCCTCAGACGCTGGCGCGCCCTCCCCTTCGTTGCGATGGCCCTCCTGATCGTCGCCTATGCCTTCACGCAGGAGTTCGGCCACTGGTCGTGGCTGGGGATGAGCGCCTACTTCTGGTATGCGGTCTTCTACACCATCGCCGTGCTCGCGATGGGGGTGCGGTTCGTTGTCCACTACTGGGGCAAGGACCGCTACATGGTCACCCGCGCCTTCTTCAACGTGGGCGCCCAGCTCTTCGTCGGCTTCCTGATCCCCTACTTGCTCCCATTCCAGTGGGGTGGGGGAGCCCCCGACAGCCAGGGCAAGGGCGTCTTCTTCATGTACTTCTGGCCGCTCGAGCACACGTCGCTCCTCCTCAGCCGCCAAGAAGGCATGACGCCCCTCGTGAAGGCCTTCCTGGCCTGGAACATCATCGCCGGGCTGATTGTGATGCCGGTGCTTGTCTACTTCTACGGCCGACGACCGTATTGCTCGTGGTTCTGCGGCTGTGGCTGCCTAGCGGAGACGCTCGGCGATCCATTCCGCCGGTTGACGCCGCGGAGCCGCCTCTCGCGCAAGCTCGAGCCCGTCATCTATCCCTTCCTCGTCGGCGCAACAGGCCTCACCGCTTGGTGGCTGCTGGCGCCCGAGTCGGCCCTCCCATTGGTCGCCAAGGCCGATCACTGGTATCTGCTGATCGTCAAGTTCTTCTTCTCCACCGTGCTTGGCGTTGGGCTCTACAGCTTGCTCGGGGCGCGCATCTGGTGCCGCTACTTCTGTCCGTGGGTCGCGCTCTTCGGCGTACTGGCCAGGTACGGGCGGTACGCCATCCGCACGCGCGGCGAGCTGTGCATCGGCTGCGGCATGTGCAACACCTACTGTGAGATGGGGATCGACATCCGCGGCGCGGCCATGGAAGGCCGCCCGGTCAAGACGACGACCTGCGTCGGCTGCGGGATGTGCATCCAGAAATGCCCGCGGCGCGTGCTGAGCTTCGCAATCGAGTAACGCTGCTCGTCGGGCGGTCCCAGTTGGAGGGCAGTCAGTCATGCGGTCCCCGATCCTCGCGGTTGTCGTGCTGATGGCCTGCAGCGGCGCCTTTGCGTCACAGAGCTACAAGCCTCCGGCGAGCGGGCAGGCCTGGACGGTAACGAAGAGCTATCTTGGCAGCCCCTCGGACAAGAGCTCGGTCCGGGGTGTGGCTGTCTTCCTGTGTAACGAATCAGAGCGCCAGCACCGCGTACAGCTCTTCGCCAAAGGCCTGGAGCCGAACGGTGTCTACTCGCTGTGGTTGGTGGCAGAGAGCGCGGGGGGTAAGCCCGTCAAGCCCCGCCGACTGACGCGCAGAATCAGGCCCCAACGCGCGGACCGAAACGGTGAGTTCCGGCTCGTGGTGACGACGCTTCAGTGCCTGGTGGGTGATTACGAGCGCGTTGTCTTGCGCCACCATCCTGCCGGCACTCGCATCGGCCTCGATTCGGGACAACTCGTACTCTCAGGCACGATCAACCGCGAGGCCCACGAGCCTCCGGAGGCTCCCTGAGCGCGAGCAAGGTTCTGTTGCGGAGAAGGCGGGGGCGAGCCGCTGTAGGTCGGCCCTTGTGGGCCGTTGTTGTCTGGTGGTGCTGAGGGGTAGGAGCGGTTTCAACCGCGACCGTCGTTCACCGTCCACGTTCCGTTTCAGCGGGTCCGCGGGATGCTTGCTCGACAGCGCCACGCCAACGACACCACGGCAACGGCATCGCGGTTGAAACCGCTCCTACCCCCCGCCCGGCGCCTGTACGGTGATCGGTCGATAATCATGCAGCACATTGATCCTGACGAGCCAATGGAGAACGATGGACCTACATCCAAACCCCCCACTTCCGGCTCGGGACGAGCCCTCGCCATAAGCGATGCCGGTGGCGGCTGATTTCTTCCCACAGCAGCAAGCTCCCCAGAATGCCGTACTGCACGACTCGTCCCGCAGGATCCAGGCCGGGGTCGTAGTAGTACAGGTACGATAGCATGACCAGCCCGGTGAACGCCAGCCACGCCGGCGACCGGTGAATGCACAGCAGAGGCAGCAGCCAGCAGACGTACCAGGGGTTGCACACCGGCGAGAGAATCAACGCGGCGCCGATGAGCAGCGCCGCCCTTCGGAGCAGCATCGAGTCACCCCCTGCGCCCACGCCCGTTGCTGCAGCCGCAAGCAGCAGCCAGAGGGCGACATTCACCGTCTTCGGCACCTCCGCACCGGGGAGCCCGAACCACTGAGCAGCCGCCTTCTCCAGAGCAAACAGGCCGCTGTTGAACTCCCAGTCCCGGGCGTAGGCCCGGCTCCCCGCCAGGAGATCCCCTCCCGCGCCGACGAAGGGGAGCACCCCCACCAGGACGACCGCGACGAGCACGAGGATGCCGGTGTTGCTGCGACGACGGAGGTAGAGCGGGGCCAGAAGGAGGGTCCACGTCTTCGCCAGGAAACTCAAGCCCCAAAGCAGGCCCGAGGCGACCGGTCTTCGCCGTATCAGCGCATACAGCGCGAACGTTGCCAGGAACACCGCGATGCTGTCGAGGTGCCCGCTGTTGGCGAACTCCTTGATGGGCAGCGGATTCCAGGCATAGATGACAACGAGCGTCGGCCGCAGCTTTAAGTGGAGCAGAATGAGCACAATCGGCACGAGTGTCGCCAGGTCGAACAGTGCCGCAAGTACCCGAATGCGGTTTTGGTGGGGCCAGATGAGGGAACTCGCCGCCGACAGTGCCTCCGTGAGCGGCGGGTAGATCGTCTTGACTTCGCTGTAGCCGATCCTGCCCCTCGTCTCGTCCTCGAGCTCGTCCAGCTCAGGATCGGCCGGCGCGTGGCGGTACGGGTTCATTCCGGAGGCCAGCACCTTGCCATCCCAGTGGTACCGGTAGATGTCGTCATCGTAGAGAACCGGGCCCGCCATCAGCAAGCGAAGCACGACAGCCCCCACGATGATAGCCCAGAGACTCCCTTGGTCCGATGCTCGGCGAGCCAGCCCACAGGCGACGCCGTACAGGATGAAGGCCACGGCCATCAGGCCGAGGAAGTGTGGAACGCTCGGTCCATCCGGACCGGTGCCGATCCACAATCCAGCATAGCACAGGGCTGAAAAAAGGCCGACCAGGGCGATTCGGATGGACGTCGCAGTCATCATACCGGCCCTCAACGAGGAGCAGGCCATCGGTCAGGTGCTGGCCGAGATCCCCCCCGGCGCAGCCGCCGATGTCATCGTAGTCGATAACGGATCGACGGACAACACCGCGGCCGTGGCTCGGTCAGCCGGTGCTCGCGTGGTCAATGAGGCGCGCCGTGGGTACGGCAGCGCGTGCCTGCGGGGGATGGCCGAGCTACGGAGTCCTGACGCGGTCGTCTTCCT
>CBFDAZ010000059.1:0-13755 GCA_965602825.1 uncultured bacterium | reverse complement strand
AGGTGGGCAACGGCAGCCGCGAGCAGCTTGTGTACGTGGATGATCGGTGCGCGGCCCTGCAGCTTGAGTACACCCGGATGCAGCTTGACCACGTGAACCCTTACACCAACCGGAGGATCGCCGAGGACCCTGGGGTGATTCTCTACGAGCTCTCCAACGAGAACGGCTTCGTACGGGATATGCTCGACGGGAAGCACCGGAACTGGCCGCAGTACTTCCGGGATGAGCTTCAGCAGAAATGGAATGCGTGGCTGCGGGCCAAGTACGGGGACAATGGCGCTCTGCTCAAGGCCTGGGGCGAACTCGGCGATGGCGAGAACCTGGCAGCGGGCTCGGCCGCCGTCGAGCCATCCTACGGGAACGGGAAGGAGTACCCTTCGGCACGATTGGCGGACATCCACCGGTTCGTGTACGACCGCTTCCTGGGCTTCAGCCGCCAGCAGGAGGCGTCGATCCGGAGCCTGGCGCCGGACGGCCTCGGGTGTAACGTGGTCCCCATCTGCTACGACACCGTCTACCAGCATCGCCTGGCCTGGCACGCGGCGGCGGCCCAGGCCGACTTCCTCTGCGTCGGCACCTACACGAACGAGGCAACGCATGACCGGGAGTCGCCCCATTACCCGTTCGCCTGCCCCCTGGAGCGGGAGCCGGGCTTCTACAACCTGTCGTTCGCTCGCGCCGAGAACAAGCCCACGGTGGTCTACGAGAACAACGTCCTCAAGCCCGCGCCCTTCCGCGCCAGCTATCCGTTCCGTGTTGCGGCGCTCGCGTCATGGCAGGACTGGGACGCGGTCTTCTGGTATCTCTGGGGCAATGGCACGGTCAAGGGTCAGGACGACCCGCAAACGTATGTGGACACGGGCTTGCGCTACGCGGTGCCGGAGCACGTCTGGCACGGCATCGTCATTTCCACGGATGAGGTGCTCTGTGCCGCTCTGCGCGCGGCAGGTTCTGCCTTCACCGGCTTCCACCTACAGCCCGCACCCGACCCGCTGGTCATCGACGTCGGCAGCGACGATCTGACGCGCATCTCCTGGATCGGTGACATCGACGTCCCGACACCCGAGGGCGCGACCGGCCGCTGGCCCAAGAGCTCAGCTCTCGCCGCGACGAACTACACTCGCGGGCTGCGCTTCAACTTCCGCTTCGACCGGGCCGAGACGACCGCGCCGGCCGGCCTGGTCCCGCGCCTTGAGTCGCCGCTGCGCCAGAACGAGGAGATCATCTATGACTGGGATCGGGGCGCGCTGATCTTCGACAGCCCCGGCGCGAAGACCATCGTGGGCTTTGCGGGCGAGGCCCAGGAATTCGGCGATGGGATCGCCCTGGGCGATGTCGATACCGACTTCATCGCCTTCGCTTTCGTAGCGGAGCCGGGGAAGAGCCTCGCGGAGACCGACCGGGCCATCGCCATCCTCACCAGCACTGGGGAGAACGACGGCTTCGAGATGAAGCTCGATGAATGGGGGGCCGACCCGCAGCTCGGGTGCGAGTCGCTGACCAAGTCCTGGGGCACGGGTCCGGTCCAGGTCAGCCGCTACAATGCCGTGGTGTCGCTGCCGCGCTCGTTCAACGCGACCGTTCGCGACTTCCTGCTGCAGCCGATTGCGCAGACCAGTGGACGGAAGCTGCAGTTCACGAAGCAGATGCCCGTATTCGTCATCGAGTTCGCAGCAGTCGGCGATGCCCCCATCAGGGCGCCCTGAAACAATGGCGGTGCTGCGGCCGTACGGCGGCGCTGAGGGGCAGGAGCGGTTTCAACCGCGATGCCGTTCTGACAGGTGTGCGAGGCAGCCGCGCACGCCGCGCTGCGTCGCCCTCAAACAAACCGGGCGAAACACGGGCGTGAGAGGTGTTGACTAGCACGGGTTGGGCGCAGGGGGATGCGTCGGCAGGGACCTTGTCTCCGCTCCATCCACCATATTGCTGAGTCTCGCACAGGCTGTCCCGCGCCGAAGCCACTGTCCGCCAACCTACCTGAGACCCACAAGCTGCCTCCATCATGCTGAACATCGTCGTCTGCGTGAAACAGGTCCCCGATACGACTGAAGTCCGGATCGACCCGGAGACCAACACGCTGGTCCGGGAGGGTGTCCCCTCGATCCTGAACCCCCACGATGAACATGCGACCGAGGAGGCCGTCCGGCTGCGGGAGCGCTACGGCGGAACGGTGACCGCCCTAACCATGGGGCCGCCTCAGGCCGCCGATGCCCTCCGCAAGTGCATCTCGATCGGTGTCGATCGCGGGATCCTGCTCAGTGACCGAGCCTTCGCCGGCGCGGATACCTGGGCCACGAGTTACACGCTCGCCGCCGCCGTCCGGAGGCTCGGCGAGGAGCGACCCGTGGACCTGGTTCTGTGCGGGAAGCAGGCCATTGACGGCGACACGGCCCAGGTTGGCCCGGGAATCGCGCAGCGGCTCGGGTTCTCACAGCTTACCTACGTTAGCGCGGTTGACGACGCCAGCGTCGAGACCTGCCGGGTCCGCGTCCAGCGCCGGCTAGAGACGGGCATGGAGACCGTCGAGGCTCAGCTGCCCGCGCTGCTGACGTGCGTGGAAGAGATCAACGACGTCCGCTACGCCTCAATGCCGAACATGATCCGTGCGGCCCGCTACGAACCTGACGTCTGGGCAAAGGACGACCTGGATGTCGAGGAGAGCCTCATCGGTCTGGATGGCTCTCCCACTGCGGTGAGCAAGGTGTTCGCCCCACCGACGCGCCAGCCGGGAGAGATCGTGGCCGGACCCGACACGGACCCCCAAGCCGCTGCCGCCATGCTGCTCGATCGGATCGTTGAGGCTGCCCAGTCGCTTGCCCGCGAGGATGTCTGAAGTGGCGCCGGATAAGCTGAAGCCCGAACTCAAGATCATCCCCGAGAAGTGCATCGCCTGCACGCGTTGTGAGGCCGTGTGCCCCTTCGACGCGATCCACGTCGAGGGCGATGTGGCCGTCATCGACTACGAGAAGTGCACCCTCTGCGGGAAGTGCGTCCCCGAGTGCCCCGTGGAGTGCCTCTACATCGAGGGCCTGCCGGAGAAGGCCGCTCAACGAATGGCCGAGCGCATCCGGCAGAAGCGCGAAGAGGAGAAGGCGGCCCGGCGGGATGAGCTGGCCGAGTTCCGGGGCGTGTGGGTCTTCGTCGAGCAGGCAGGCGGCGCGGTCCACCCCGTTTCCTGGGAGCTCCTGGGGTGCGGCCGGAAGCTGGCTGACGGCCTCCGGGGCGAGTTGTGCGCCGTCGCGCTGGGCAGCGGGATCGGCAAGATCGCCCAGCAGGCCGCGCACTACGGGGCTGACAAGGTCTACGTGATCGATGATACCGTCTTGGCGACCTACCGCACAACACCCTACGCCAAGGCGTGCCTCGACCTGATCCGGGAGCACAAGCCCGAGATCATGCTGATCGGCGCTACGAACGTGGGCCGGGACCTGGCCGGCGCCGTCGCCACTCAGTTGCATACGGGCCTCACCGCCGATTGCACGGGCCTGGATATCGAGGAGGACACTGGCCTCCTCCGCCAGACCCGTCCGGCCTTCGGCGGGAATATCATGGCGACGATCCTGACGCGCAACCATCGGCCGCAGATGGCGACCGTGCGGCCGCGAGTAATGGATGCGCTCCCACCAGACCCCGAGCGCACGGCCGAGGTCGTTGTGGGCACGCTGGGCCTCACCGAGGACGAGGTTTCCACGAAGATCGTCGGCTTCACGCCGGACGCCGAACTCGATCGGCCGAATCTCCAGTTCGCTGAGGTGATCGTGGCCGGCGGCCGGGGCCTTGGTGGTCCGGAGGGGTTCGATCTGCTTGGGGAGTTGGCCGAGGCGCTGGGCGGCGTCGTCGGGGCCTCGCGTGGTGCTGTCGATGCCGGATGGATCTCCCATGACTACCAGGTGGGACAGACCGGGCAGACGGTCCGGCCGCGGATCTATATCGCTTGCGGCATCTCGGGCGCCATTCAGCACCGCGTCGGCATGCAGACGTCGGACCTGATTGTCGCCATCAACACTGACCCCGACGCCCCCATCTTCCAGATCGCCGACTACGGCGTGGTCGGGAACCTATACAAGGTCGTGCCCGAGATGGTGCGGATCGGCAAGGAGCGTCACGTCAGGGAGTTGCTGCGCTGGGTCGCTGTGGAGCAGGCGGGTTCGTGAGGCCCGGGGCGCGCAGATTCCGCCGCTCCGCTGGTCTCAGAGGAGCAGTGACATGGGTTCAGACGAAGTACCGGCGGACCGCTTCGATGTGATCGTCGTGGGGGCCGGGCCGGCCGGCCTCGCAGCCGCGAAGGGCTGCGCGGAGGCCGGGCTGGCGACGATCGTCATCGAACGCGGTGTGGCACCCGGCACAAAGAACGTGATGGGTGGTGTCCTGTACACACGCCCCACGGTCAGCGTGTTCCCCGACTTCTGGAAGGAAGCCCCGCTGGAACGGTGCGTCGTGCAGCAAGATGCGTGGGTGCTGACGCCCGACTCCGCCATCAAGCTCGGCTTCCGCAGCCAGGCGTTCGCCGAGGACGTTCCGAACGCGTTCACGTGCTTCCGCGTCCGGCTGGACAAGTACTTCACCGAGAAGACCCAGGAGGCCGGCGCGCTGATCATCTGCGAGACCAAGGTGGACGAGGTGCTGCGCGAGGACGGGAAGGTCGTCGGCGTCCGGGTCGGCCGCGAACGGGGGGAGCTCTACGCCCCGGTCGTCATCATCGCCGAGGGAGTGAACTGCGAGCTTGCGATCTCGCTGGGCATGCAGCAGAAGCTTGGCCTGCATGACGCTGCCAGCATCGTGAAAGAGATCATCGCCTTGGATCCCAAGGTCATCGAGGACCGCTTCCACCTGACGGGCAGCGAGGGCGCCACGATCGAGTTCTACGGTGACGCGACCGCGGGGATGCTCGGAACGGGCTTCATCTACACGAACCGCGAGACCGTGTCGATCGGCGTCGGGGTGCTGCTCGCGGACTGGGTCAAGGCCGGAGGAACGCCGCACGATACGCTGGAGCGCTTCAAGGCTCACCCAATGGTCGCCCCGTTGATCGAGGGTGGAGAGACGGTCGAGTACCTCTCGCACATGATCCCTGAGGGCGGCCTTCGGCGCATGCCGCAACTCTTCGGCGATGGCGTCATGATCGCCGGCGATGCGGCCATGATGGTGAACGGCCTCCACCGCGAGGGCGCCAATCATGCCCTGATCGCGGGCAGGCTGGCGGGTGAGACGGCCGTCGAGGCCCACAAGACGGGCGACTTCAGCGCCCGGACCCTCTCCGTGTACCGCGAGAGGTTGTGGAACGATGTGCCGACCCTCAGGGACCTGAGGAAGTACCGGGACGCAGCGCACTTCATGGCGGCCAACCCCCACATTATTGGTCGCTACCCCGCACTGGCCAGCGCTGCCGCCCGCGAGATGCTGACCGTTGACAACACACCGAAGCGCGAGAAGCAGTGGCGCATCATCCGCAGCTTCATCAAGGAGCGCGGGTATCTGGGACTCGTGCGGGATGCATTCCGAGCGTGGAGGTCACTCTGGTGAGCGACGACAGCCAGAAGCCGGTCAACCAGGGGCTGGCCGAGTTGCTCGGCCTCGTGAAGTACAACACCGACCAACAGGGCTCTCACCTGACAGTCAGAGACATGGAGGTCTGCCGCCGGTGTGAGGACAGACCGTGCGTCCCCCGCTGCTGCTCAGAGGTCTATCGCTGGAACGAGGAAGAGCAGCGCCTGGAGATCGCCCACGAGAACTGCCTGGAGTGCGGGGTCTGCAGGATCGTCTGCCCCTATGACAACATCGACTGGAGCTACCCCCGTGGTGGCTTTGGCGTCTGCTACAAGTACGGTTAGTCAGGCCGGGCTGCCGCCCGAACCGTGGAGCGTGAGACCAAGGAGGAGTCAACATGGCAAGAGTGCTGCACATCAAGGCAACGCCGCGCGGTGAGGAGTCGCGGACGATGAAGCTGGCGGACGCCTTCTTCGAGGCGTACCGCGCTGCCAATCCCGGTGACGAGATCGAGACACTCGACCTCTTCAAGGCGGACATCCCCGAGTTCGATGCCCTGGCCGCAGAGGGCAAGTACCGGGTCATGACGGGCAGCGACCACAGCGGGGAGGAAGCGCAGCGCTGGCAGCGGGTCGTCGAGGCCGCCGAGCCCTATCGCGCAGCCCATGGATATGGGCGGACCGGAGGTCGGGCAGGAAGCCCTGTCTGCCGGGATCGAGCAGGCCCGCGAAGCAGGCGGCGGCTTCTATCTCGGCGGCAGACGACCCGTCGGGGCCCTGGGGATCGCGAGACAGCGCACCGTCAGCGGGCGGCTCGCCCTCGGCGATCCCTTGCGTGGGCTCCGTTTTTGCGGTACAACCTAGCCTGAGGCCCCCAGCGAGGGCCTCTCGGGAACGCAGCCAGGGCCCTCGGTCCCGAGCGGCAGGGAGCCAGGTACATGCCAGTGAACGAGCATGCTTTGGAGATCGCTGCCCGCCTGATCACGGCGAAGGCCGGTCCGGAGGAAGTGCTGGACGCCGTGCTCAATGCGGCCCTCGATTCGACCAAGGCCACCCGGGGCCTTGTTGCGCTCGTCGATCGCCGCAACGGCGAACTCGCCATAAGGAAGGTCGCCGGCGAAGGCTGGACGACCGAGAAGAAGGAGAAGCGCCTGCGGGCCGGTGCCGGCGTGCACGAGGGGATCACCGGATACGTCGCGATCACCGGCAAGCCGTACCACACGGGGAACGTCCTTGACGATCCGCATTACTACCCCCTGTTTGACGACGTGCACAGCGAACTGGCCGCGCCGTTGATCCGCAGCGGCAACCGCGTGACCGGGGTCCTCGACCTGGAAACGACCGAACCCGACGCCTTCACCGACGAGGACGAACGCGTGGTCAGCGCCCTGGCGGCCCTGGCCAGCGTCGCGGTGTCGATGGCCGAACACCATCGCCGAGAGCACGAGCTGTCGATGGTTGCCCAGACGCTCAACCGTGACGGGGACCTGTCCGAGCAGCTCTCGCGCTTCACCCAGGCAGCGGCCTCGATCGTACGTGCCCTCGACAGTTCGCTCTTCCTCCTGGCGACCGACCGCAAGTCGTTGATCCTGGCCGCCTCTGACGGCCCCCTCCGCGCGAAGGTGGGCGAAGCGACCTACAACACAGGAGAGGGGCTGACGGGATGGGTGGCCCAGCACGGCACACCCATCCGCCTGGAGGGCATTGCCGATGATCCGCGGTGGGTCGGCAAGCACGAGGAGATCACCCAGGACCACGTCGCGGGCTTCCTGGCGGTGCCCGTGCTCAACCAGGAGGGCAGAATCGAGGGGGTCTTGCGCGTCATCCGCGACAAAACGCCGGGGTCGCTGCCGAACCCCTTCGACGAGGACGATGAGACGACCCTTGCCACCCTCGCAAGTCAGGTGGCGGTCGTGCTCAGACGGGACCGACTCCTGCGCCGGGTCCTGCAGAGCGAGCGCCTCGCCGCCTGGGGCCAGCTCTCCGCTCGCGCTGCCCACATCATCGGCAACCGGGTCTTTGCCATGCGCGGAGCGGTCGGAGAACTGAAGCATCTGATGGCGACGGAGGACGCCTGTCCGGAAGACTGCAACATGCTGCTGGAGACCCTCTCGCGCTCGCTGTCGGAAACCGATCGGATCGTCCAGAGCTTCAAGGACTTCGTCGCCGCGCGAGAGGTGAAGGCGGAAGCGGTGGAGGTCAACCGCCTGGTGACCGCCACGATCGAAGCCGTCCGGGGTGGCGCCGAGAACATACAGCTCTCGACCAACCTGGCTCCGGACCTGCCGTCGGTCCACTCTGACGCATCGCGTCTTGCGGAGGTCTTCGAGGAGCTTGTTGAGAACGCTATCGCCTGGCAGCCCGACGGCGGCGCGGTGCGCGTGTCCACCTCCCTCGCCCCCACAACCGAGGCGGCGAGCATCACTGCCGTGAGTGGTGACGCCAACTACCTGCGCATCGACATACAGGACGAGGGTCCCGGCGTGGCGCCCGAGCTCAAGGACAGGATCTTCGAGCCGTTCTTCAGCAGCCGCGGTCGGGGCCTGGGCCTGGGGCTGGCGATCTGTCGGGAAGTAGTCCGGGCCCAGGGCGGCGAAATCGCCGAGATAGGTACAGGCCGTGGCGCGCACTTCGTGGTGTTGCTCCCGGTCCCCCCGAACGAGGAGGTGCCGACCTAACATGTGCAGTATCCTCTTGGTGGACGACGAACCGGATGTCCGCAATGTCACCGAACGCCGCCTGAAGCGGGAGGGGTTCTCTGTTGATACCGCCGACAGCGCCGCGGCAGCCATGGAGGCGATACGCAACGCTGAACCCTTCTACGACGTCATCATCGCTGACATGGTCATGGAGAGCGAGCAGAGCGGCCTGGACGTCCTCAAGGCCGCCTTCGCGAGGGACATCTTCGCGGAAGTCATCGTTCTGACCGCCTATGGGAGCGTCGAGAACGCCGTTGAGTGCATGAAGCGCGGCGCCTTCGATTACCTGGAGAAGAACATCCCCGGTGTTGACGTGCTCGATCTGCTGGTGCTCAAGGTCCAGAATGCCGTCGAGCATCGCCGAAGCGCCGTGGACTTCGTGCGCCGTATCGATTCCAGGCGTGCCACGATAGAGGAAGAGGCAGACGAGTGAGGCTCTGGGGGCGCAAGCATCCGGCGCGTCGTCGCCGTCTTGAAGCGATCCGCAAAGGAGCATGAGTTTGGCTACCGCAACGCTGGCGCCCACCGCCCTGTCCCCCGCCGCCGCACAGCTCCGCGATACAGTTCTGTCGGAGGCCCGGCCTTTCACTGAACGCGTCGTCTTCGCCGCCGAGTCGTTCAGGGAGACCGAGGGCGAGCCGCACCGGTGCCTGCGCGTCGCGCGCGCGACCGAGCGCATCTTCGAGAGAATGCCCGTCCGGATCCGGCCGGGAGAGCTCCTGGTCGGCTGGCACCCAAGCACCCACGCCGACGAGGCCCTGACAAAGCAGATCGCGGAGGCCAGTGATTACCTCCGCCGCCAGAACTACTGGGTCAGTGCCTCCGAGGGCCACATGGCCCCCGACTACCCGACCGTCACCGAGGTGGGGATCGACGGCCTGAAGACGCGGATCGAGAAGCTGCAGGCCGAACTCCCCGTGACCGATCCCGACACGCCGGAGAAGCGCGCCTTCTACGAGTCGGCCCGCATTTCGCTCGACGCGTTCCAGGGCCTCATTGAGCGCTACGCCGATCTGGCCCAGCAGATGGCGACGGAGACGACAGACCCCGCCGGGCGCGAGCAACTCGTCGAGATCGCGGCGACCTGTGGACACCTCGCTCACGGCCCCGCACGTACCTTCCGCGAGGCCATACAGCTTGGGTGGTTCATGTTCGTCGCGGTGGCTGTCGAGGCCGGGCCGGCTCACCATTGCTTCGGACCGGGCCGGCTCGATCAGTGGCTGTGGCCCTACTACGAGGCCGACCGCGAGGCCGGGTGCCTCGATGCGGCGATGGTGGACGATCTAATAGATCAGTTGTTCATCAAGTGCAACGAGTTCGACGGCCCGAGCATGAGCGCGCTGATCATGGTCGTCGCTGGCCGCAAGCCCGACGGCAGCGACGCCACCAACGAGCTCTCGTTCAAGATGCTCGAGGCGGCGGACCGGGTGCAGATGTACTTCCCCGGGGTAGATGTCTCCTGGCACTCGGACATCAACGAGGAGTTCGTGCGCCACGCCGTGGCTCTGCTCCGTAACGGGAAAGGCCAGCCAAGCTTCTTCAACAGCGACGTCATCGTCGAGGGTCTCCAGCGTGTTGGGGTGCCCTTCGAGCACGCCGTGGATCACCTGCCCAGCACGTGCACCGAGACGTCCATCATGGGCCGCTGTAACCCATGGGTGGCCTGGCCATACGTGAACATCCCGCTGGCGCTGCTCTATGCGCTCTTCGGCGGCAAACACCCCGCTACCGGGAACCAGGACCGCCCCACCTTCCCGCTGCCGCAGACTCACGATGAGCTCAAGGCGGCCTTCCACCAGCAGCTCGAGATCTCGGCCCACGAAGCCATCGCGACCGGTCTCAGGGACCAGCTCCTCGAATCATGGCACCGCCCGTTCCCGCTGCTCTCGTGCTTCGTTCAGGATTGCCTGGGACGCGCGACGGACATCTCTCACGGGGGGGCGCTCCACAACTTCCTCCAGCCGGAGGCAGTCGGTGTGTCCAATGTGGTAGATGGGCTTGCCGCGATCAAGACACTCGTCGCGGACGAGGAGAGGTTCACCCTCGAAGACTTCCGCGCCGCAGCCGTTGGCAACTTCGAGGGCCAAGAGGCACTCCTCCGTGCCATCCGTCGCGAGTGCCCCAAGTATGGTAACGATGACCCGTGGGTCAACGAACTCTTCGCTGAGGTCGCGGGCGGCTGGTGCTCCGCGCTGGAGGGTCACCGGAACCGGTTCGGCGGGCCCGTGCTGCCTGGCTTCCTGGGCTGGACCGTCTGGATCCAGTTCGGACGGGACACGCCGGCGACTCCCGATGGTCGCCTGGCGGGCGTCCCCCTGGCGAACGCCCTGACACCGTGCACGGGCGTGACGCCGAAGGGCTTCCCATCAGTGATCCTGTCCGCCTCCGAGCTCGACCACTCGCGCGGGCTGGGGGGGATGACGTTCAACATCCGCTTCGGGGCGAACGCCCTCGCCGAAGAGCCCGGAGTGGATCGCTTGAAGGCCCTCATCGAGGGCGCAATGGATCTCGCTACCTACATGATCCAGGTCACGATCGTGAGTAGCGATGTCTTGAGGCAAGCACAGAAGTCGCCCGATGACTACCGGGACCTCTTCGTGCGCATCGGCGGCTACCTGGTGCCGTTCGTCCTGCTGCCCGAAGACGCTCAGGAAGATGTGATCGCCCGCACCGAGTTGGAGCTCTAGGGGCTTGTGAGCCCCGGTCCTTACGGGGTTGCCGCATCACCCCGCCGTCGCGTCGTCGGTTTCCCTCTCCCGCCGTGGGGTTGTGGTGGAGGCTGGGAGAGGGGGCCGGGGGGCATAGGCGCTAAGATAAGCCGTGAGGAGGGGCCGAATACGAGCCTGCCGCCGTCCGCAGGCGAAGCATCCGGCCCGAATCCGTGGCGCGAACCGCCTAAGCTGGTGCGATGCCACGCGTGATCGCTATGGTATCGCCGCATCACCCCGCCGTTCCCTTGGCGTTCTCCCCTCTCCCGCTGGGGCGGTGTGGTGGATGCTGGGAGAGGGGCTTGGGGGTGAGGGCGTCGTCACCCCCGTGGCCCCCATACAAGACATCACGGGAGACAGTGCACTAGCGCCCTGTTATCCGTGATGTACGGTATGGTCGCCAGTGCCCGCGGGTCTCCAGACCCGCAGCCGTTCCGCTAATCATCACGGATTGCCGGTCTGTCCCGCTGAGCGGGACGCGCGTACGGAGTACAAGGATGTGGTAGGGCCATCCGCAGCACAGTGTGCTTCCCGCCAAGCACTCACACTGAAACAGAGTTTTCTGCCGGAAGGGCGCGGGAAACCGGCTCTTTTTCAAAAGAGCGGGTTGCCCGCGACGTTCGTCGTGAAGGACCCGGGCTAACGCGCAGCGCACCATGAGAACACCCGCCGCCAAGCTTCGCGCCACCGAAGGCACGATCTTCTCCATCGACCAGACCGCCGTTCACGACGGGCCGGGCGTCCGGAGGATGATTTACCTGAAGGGCTGCCCGCTTCGCTGCCTCTGGTGTCACAGCCCCGAGTCGATCAGCCCCAGGCCGGAGGTTGTCTGGTACGAGACGCGCTGCGTGCGCTGCGGCAGGTGCGCCGAGGTGTGCCCGGAAGGCCTCCGCGCACTGCCCCCGGATGAGCCACGACCCGAAGGCGACTGCCGGCTCTGCGGGCAGTGCGTGGATGTCTGCGAGCAGGGCGCCCTCGAGATCAAGGGCTACACGACGACCGCGGGGCAGATGGTGGCTGAGGCCATCCGCCTCAAGCCCTTCTTCCGACGGTCGGGCGGAGGCGTGACGCTGAGCGGCGGCGAGCCGATGCTCCAGCCGAAGTTCGCCCGCGCTGTCGCCGCTCTCTGCCGGGAAGCGGGCATCCACGTCGCCATCGAGACCACGGGCCACGTGGCGTGGAAGAAGCTGGAGCCGATGACGCGGGTGGTGGACCTGTTCCTCTATGATCTCAAACACACTGACCCCGAGAAGCACCGCGAGTACACCGGTGTCTCGAACGCCCTGATCCTGCGGAACCTGGGGCGATTGGTCGAAGCCGGTGCCGAGGTGATCGTCCGTGTCCCGGTCATCCCCGGGCACAACGATTCCCCCGGGGAGATCGACGCCATCGCCCAAGCCGCTCGCGAGCGCGGCGTGACCCGGGTGACGCTGCTCCCCTTCAACCCGGCCGCGCCCGGGAAGTATGCGTGGCTGAGACGCCAGTATCCCCTCGAAGGCGCCCAACGCCAGACCGACGAAGAGATGCAGGCGTTGGAACAGGTCGCTGAGTCGGCACGGCTGACCGTTGTGCCGGCGTGAGGAACTGGTCTCGGCAACAGGCGTGCCCCCGCGGACGCTCACCAACGCGAGGCCGGTGGAGTTGCGGACCCGTAGTCCCCCCGGTCATCCACTCGAGCGGGAGAGAGAGCTGCCATATGAGCTATGAGCGCTATCTTGCCAGATACCGGAAGCTGGGGGGCGAGCGTCCGCGACTTGACCGCAAGCGATACTCGGAGCTCGCATCGCGCCAATTCAGATATGGGGTCGCCCGCACCTCCGGGCAGGGGGACGACGGAGAAGCTGCGCTGGTAGAGGCCGCATCAGCCTACCTGCTCTGCGAGACCGATGCGAGCCCGTTCGTAGACGACACTGGGGCCCGGAGCGTGGTACTGGAATTCCTGTTCTGGCTTGGTGATGACATGGAGATATGGAGGGCGAAGGCTCTGGGCATCTCCATGCGCTATCTCAACCAGTTCGCTGACGAATTCGCGCGATGCCCAGTGCCCGAGTTGCACGAACGAGAGATCGCCTTCTTCGCGTTCCTCTGGCACCCTCTCCATGCCGGCCGGAAGACGAGCGCCACCTGGTTGGCGGAGGCCCTGAGGGAGACGTATCGATTCTACAAGGCGAAGGGCTTTGCCGTGTCGTTCCCGACAGGCATCACGCGTAACGCGGTCGGTCAGCGCTATCGGGACTTCCGAGCCGTGGTTTTGCAGCCATCAGAACGACAATCAGCGTTCCTGGACTGGGCGCACCGTTGGCCCCATGGCATTGGAGATCGTATGTTGATCGGCGGGCCCAGTCCCCGCACCCCCGACCCTCGAACCACGGACAACTCCTGTCTCGATAAGTGGCTGTCTGAGATCGAGGCCATACCTGCGGACAGGCGCGAGCCGCTGCCGCAGCTCGACCACACGGCCCTGACTGATCGGGCTCCTATCGACCTCAGCGGGATTACGTCGCTGGAGGATGTCGTGAGGATGGTGCACAAGGCGGGGCTGGCGGCCTACGAGAAGCTGGGGATCGATCCCTACGAGGATGACGACACTGGCGTCCAACGCGAGATAGATCGACGCTTGCTGGGCGAGGACGAGTAGCGCCAGACGACGGCGCGCGCTGTGCCGCCCCGGGCCCATCTGCGTCAGTACTGCCGCACCGAAGTTGCGGGCAGCGATCCGCTTGACAGCCTCACGCTCGCCCGGCACTATCCTGAGAGAAGGCCGCCTGGTGCGGCCGTGAGGACACGGGGGGGGCTTCGTACTGCGAGACACAACGCCTGAAGCAGAAGCCGAGTTGGTGCGGAGGATGCGGGAGCTATCCT
>CBFDAZ010000058.1:0-13820 GCA_965602825.1 uncultured bacterium | reverse complement strand
AAGGCAACTCAGCAATCGGGACGGGCTCACACTACCTGTTCCGGCGTACTGCCCGTTCCGCAAGATCGATGAGGGCCGCAGCAGGCGGGCTGGCCGGCAAGAGGCTCAAGCACTCAGTTGCCTGCTCCACATACCGGTCAGCGGCACGCTTCGCATGCTCGATCCCGCCCGCTTCCTCCACCAACGAGCTGAGGTAGGGCACATCCAGTTCGTCCGGCGAGGCTACGGAGACGGCCGCCCGAAGCTCCTCCAACAGACCGTCGCTCGAGTTGCGCAGCGCGTACAGAACCGGCAGCGTCGGCTGCCCCATGGCAATGTCGGTGCCGACCGGTTTGCCCAAGACCCCCGGATCGCCCTTCAGGTCCAGCACGTCGTCCTGGATCTGGAAGGCCGTGCCCATCGCCAGCCCAAAGCCGCGGAGGGCCCTGATCTCTTCGTCCGTTCCCTCGCCCGCCATGGCTCCCAGCTCGCATGCCGCGGCCATCAGCGCGCCCGTCTTGCTGGCGATGACGTCCAGATATGTGCTCTCCGAGAGGTCCCACACGTCCGACCGGTGCTCGACGTGTATCAGCTCAGCCTCACACATGCGCCTGACCGCATCGGTGAGCACATGGAGGGCCTCGTGGTCTCCGCGGGCGAGCAGCTCTGTTGACATGCGGGCAATAAGCCAGTCGGCTACCAGAACGGCGACGCTGTTGCTCCAGCGGACGCTGACCGCGGCTTGACCGCGTCGGGTCTGCGCGTTGTCCACGATGTCGTCGTGGAGCAGGGACGCCAGGTGCGTCGTCTCCACCATCGCCGCGAACAGGATTGCCCGCTCATCACATCTGCCGACCGCCTTGGCGCAGAGGATCGTGAGGGTCGGCCGCAAACGTTTGCCGCCCGCCTGCACGAGATGCCGATGTACCTGTGGGACGAGCGCGCTGCGCGAACTGACGATCCGCGCGACCTCAGCCTCAACCGCCGCCATCTCTCGAGCCGCAAGATGCGGTGCTACCGGGGCGCTGCTATTCACCGTCTGCTCCTGCTCGCTCTGCCAGACACAACAACGACCCGCTACTCCGGCAGGTAGTATGCCAGGCACTCGAGCTCTCGGCCAAGGTCCACATTGCGGACCTTGACGCCTTCACCGACCTTCACCTTCACCGGGGCGAAGTTCAGAATGGCTTTGATGCCGGCCTCCGCCATGATGGTCGCCACGCTCTGACCGGCGGATGCCGGTACCGCAATGATGCCGATCGAGGCGCCGAGCTCGGCGGCCCGCTCCGGCAGTTGGCTCACATGCTCAACCGTACACTCGCCCAATCTTGCCCCGACGCGAGCCGGATCAACATCAAACACAGCCGCAATTCGGAAGCCATGCCGTGTGAAGCCCGAATAGCGCGCCAAGGCCGACCCCAGGCTCCCGGCCCCCGCCTGCACCGCCACCTGGACTCGATCGAGGCGCATGATCCTGGCGAGCTGGTCCCGCAGATCCTTCACGCCGTAGCCGACCCCGGGTCGACCGAACTCGCCGAAGTGCGACAGGTCCTTGCGCACCTGATCCGGGCTGACTGCGGCCAGAGACCCAATGTCCGCCGATGAGACGTGATCGGCCCCCGAATTGGCCAGGCCATCCAGCGCCCGCAAGTAGGCCGCCAGGCGGGAGACCGCCGCCTCGGGTACCGTCGGGTTCGCCGGCATGAGAGCCTCCGCCGCTCCTGCCTCCACTGGCTTGCGGTCTACAAAGTGATGCCCATTTCGAGCAAGTGCTCGTAGGTGAAGACCGGTCCGTCGAGGCAGATGTACTCAGGTCCAAGATTGCACCGACCGCACTTGCCGATGCCGCACTTCATCTTGGCTTCCAGCGAAACGACCGTCTGGTCCGCGGTGAAGCCGAGCTTCTCCAGAGTTGGTATGACGAAGTGGATCATGATCGGCGGGCCGCAGGTCATCGTGACCGCGTTCTTGGGGGACGGCGCGACACCCTCGAGAAGGGTTGTGATGACCCCCACGTGGCCGTCCCAATCGTCGCTGCCCACATCCACCGTCATGTTGATCTGCGCATCGCCCGATGCTGTCCATTGCGCGATCTCATCCGCGTACGTAATGTGCTCCTTGGAGCGGGCCCCGTAGAACAGGGAAACACTCTCGTACTGGTCCTTCTCCGCCATTGCCGGCACCAGCGCGCTGCGAATCGGGGGCAAGCCGATGCCCCCGCCGATCAAGATGAGGTGTTTGCCCTTGGCCTCCTCCAGCGGCCAGCCGTTGCCGAAGGGGCCCCGCACACCAACCTCGTCGCCGAGCGACATGCCGTGCAGCCCGTTGGTCAGTCGCCCCACGTTCTGCACGCTGATCCGCAGCGCGTGGTCCTCGTTGGGACCGGTAGCAACACCAAAGGGCGCCTCGCCTTCCCCGAACACCGAAAGCTCAATGAACTGCCCCGGCTGCGGTCGGAACTCGTCCCACACCGACTCGTCCCGGAAGCCCAGGTCGAAGCTCTTGAGGCCCGGACCCTCATCGCGGATGTCTTTGAGCACGGCGACATGGGGAAGGTAGGGGTTCTTCATGGCGCTCCACTAGGACTCCTTGACTTCAACTTCGCTCATCGCGAACTGCAGATCGATGTCAACCGGGCAGCGCCGACATCGGCCACAACCCACGCACCCGAGCAGACCCTCGAGCCGTTTGGGTGCGTAGTCGAACTTGTGCCTGAGGCGCTGGGTCAGCCTCTCATCCGGTGTCGGCCGCGGGTTGTGACCCGCAGCCTGCTTGGTATAGAGCTTGCTGCTGCATGTATCATAGCACCGGATGCGCTCGCCGCCGTCCTTGGCCGGCTGGTCGCAGATATCGAAGCAATGACAGGTCGGGCACAGGAAGGCACAGATTCCACAACTCAGGCAGCGGCGCCAGATCTGCTCCCATTCGGGTGACTCGAGCAGCGCAGCAGCGCGAGCGGCCGGACTGTCCATCGCCAGCTCCTGTTCGGCCAGCTCGGCCAGGAGCTTCTGACCGGCCTCCTCGGCCGCTTTGAGATCATCCTCGGTGGCTGTCGCAAACGCGTCCCCCCCGGCTGCCATGGCCGCCTCGCCCTTCTCCGTCTTTGCCTCGGCCACCAGATCGTCGCCGATGTCCGTCAGGACAACGTCCGCGCCTTCGGGTGAGAGCTCATTGACGCCAACCGAGGGCCCGAAGCAGCCGGGGACAGGACGCGTACACACCAGAGCGACGATCGTTGCCTTCTCCCGGCGATTGGTGTAGTACGGGTCCACAATCCCGCCCAGGGCGAACGCGCGGTCCAGGAAGCCGATCGCGGTCACGTCGCACGGGCGAGCGCCGAAGATGACAATGGGACGGGACTCATCGACCTCGCCCACCGATAGGCCCTGGTCGGTTCGCTTCCAGCGCAGCAGGCATTCTGTCTGCGGGAACAGGAGTTCTTTCGGGGGAACATCCGTGTTCCCGTACTCGATCTCCGGGCGCGCGTCCTCCGGGAGGAGCTGGAATGACGTCATCTCCTCGCCAGCGACGGGCGCGTAGACCTCCGCCTCCTGCTGCAGCCCGGCAACCCAATCGGCCAGCCGCGCCTTGCTGATCTTCATCCGGTCCATAGAGAGACTCCCTGCGTCGCGCGCCCGACCCGGCGCGCTGATCACCCAGTAGTTCGCCGGCCCACAGTCCGCTGCATTGATCCCCGTAGGGGCGCCAGGCATGGCGCCCGACTTGGTGTTGCCGTCGCTGTTCGCTTACCGCCTCTACTCCTCGCCGAACCCGCTGCTCTCGCTCTTGCGGAACAGAGCCGCGAGCTGCTTGGGCTCCGCCTCCATGCCCGCCAGGTAGCCGAGCTGCTGCTTGACCTCGCGCTCCATCCAGCGGTTCAGCAGCATCAGCGGAATGCCGACCGGACAGGCGCGCTCGCAGCTCCCGCAGGCGGCACAGCGACCGGCCAAATGCTGCGCCCGCCCCATGTGGAACATCCAGTTCCCACCGAACTGACCGCCGCCGCGCAGCGCCCACTGCGGGTGGTAGGCATCCACAAAACACTCGGGGCAGAAGCAAGACGGACAGGCATTGCGGCACGCATAGCAGCGAATGCACTTGCTGAGCTGCTCCTGCCAGAAGGCCGCCCGCTCTGCTTCACTCATCGCGTCCAGCTCGGCCAGGTCTGCATACGTGTCGGCCTCCGGCCTGGGTGGCACCTCGTCGCCGAGCAGCTCGTCGCAGACCGCCGGTGTCCGGGCCCGGCACCAGGTGCAGACCGGCATGACGACCTCATCGCGCGGGAAGCGAACGTCGCCGGAGGGCCCGGCCACAACCACCTCGTCCCCCTCCTCGCGAACGGACTCGATCTGGCGCGGCGGGAAGTCGAGCTTCGCCAGCAGACGCGCCTCGTCGAGCTTCCCCTCGCAGGGCACTCCAATGATGACGAGCTTCTCACGATCGGCCTGCCCCTCCGCGCAGATCGTCACCAGCGACCGCGCATCGCAGCCCTTGGCAATGACCGCCACCTTCTCCTCCGGTCCGTTCACGTATACCGCAAGGTTGTTGGCGCACGTAATGTCGTGGATCAGGCTGTCCACCTGATCGGCTGAGGCGGCGAAGTATGGCCTCGCACGGTAGGCGGCCGTGCCCCGGGCATGCCCGATGACCAGCTTGACGTCGCCGCTCTCCAGCAACGCCTTCGCCTTCTCGCGTGCCGCTTTTGTCAGGTCACTCATGTTCGAGCTCTTCCTTCTCTTTCTCCAGGCGGAACGGGCCCAGCTCGCGCAGCTCAGCGCTCATCTCATCGACGACATCCCGGAAAATCTGCCCCTCCGAGGCGGAGATCCACTCCAACCGGAACCGGCTCTGCTCGATGCCCGCCGCCGCCAGCAGGGACCTCACCAGGGCCATGCGGCCCTGGCAAGCGTAGTTGCCCTCAGCGTAGTGGCAGTCGCCCAGGTGACACCCGCCGACCAGTACGCCGTCAACACCGCGCTCGAAGGCTTTGTAGATCATCAGGGGATCGACGCGGCCCGAGCACGGCACCCGGACGACGCGGACGGCGGCATCGTATTGCATCCGGCTGGCGCCGGCGAGGTTGGCACCGGCGTAGCTGCACCAGTTGCAGAGATACGCCAGCAGCGTGGGCCTCCACTCGGCCTTCGCTTCTTCCGCCTTGCTCGGCGCTTCGACGACCTTCTCTTCGGACATGGTCTCGCTTCCTCTATTGACCGAATGGCAACCCGCGATCCTCGGCTGCGGCAACACCTGGCGGGCGTGATGAATCACGCCCCTACTCCTCCGTCACCAGCTCACACAGCGCCTCGATCTGCGTCTCCAGTTGGTGGTCTGTGAAGGCGCGCAGGTTCATCGCCCCGCTGCGGCAAGCGCCCGCGCAAGCCCCGCATCCGTGGCACAGGTTCTCGTTGACCTCCGCCACCATGCGTGTGCAGCGGGCCGCCCGATCCTCGTATTCGATCATCTCGATAGCATCGTACGGGCAGGTTGCGTAACAGGTCTGGCAGCCACTGCACAGGTCCACGTTACACGCCGCCACACTCGGCTCTGACAGCAACTTCTCATTGGAGAACAGCGCATCGATCTTCGCCGCCGCCGCACTGGCCATCGCGACGGTATCGGGGATGTCGCGGGCGAACTGCGAGGCGCCGGCGACGTAGACGCCGCTGCTCATCGTATCCACCGGGGCCAGCTTCGGGTGCGCCTCGTTGAAGAAGCCGTATCCGTCCGTGCCGACACCCAGCAGTTGCCCCACCGCCTTGGCATCGGCGCGGGGCTCAATCGCCGTCGCCAGCACCACCAGGTCGGCGTCCATCCTGATCTGCCCGCCACCCAACGTGTCCACACCGAAGACGCGGACCTTGTCGCCGTTCTGGAACAGTCGGGAGACTCGGCCGCGGATGTACTTGGCCCCATACTTGCGCTGGGCATCGCGGATGAACTCCTCGTAGCCCTTGCCCGTGGCGCGGATGTCGATGTAGAAGACGTACGCCTCGCAGTCGGGCGCCTTCTCCCGCAGCAGGATGGCGTGCTTGGCCGTGTACATGCAGCAGACCTTGGAGCAGTACGGATAGCCGTGCTTGTCGTCCCGGGAGCCGACGCACTGGATGAACACGACCCGCTTCGGCTCCTTGCCGTCCGATGGCCGGACAACCTTGCCTTGCGTCGGCCCGCTCAAGTTCAGCATCCGCTCGAACTGGATGCCGGTGATGACGTCCTCGATCTGCCCCGCACCATACTCGCCGTACTCGGCGGGGTCCCAGGTGTCAAAGCCGGTAGCAATGACGATCGCGCCGAACTTCTCCTCGATGATCTCGTCTTCCTGATCGTAGCGGATGGCGTCGGCCGGGCAGACCTTCTCACACACGCCGCAGCGGTCTTTGGTGAACTTCAGGCAGTGTTCGCGGTCGATCACCGGAATCAGCGGCACGGCCTGGGGAAACGGGACGTAGATCGCCGTCCGCGGCCCGAGGTCCTCGTCGTATTCGCTGGGGATCTTCTTGCTGGGGCACTTCTCCCAGCACGATCCGCAGCCCGTGCATTTCTCTTCGTCTACCGAGCGGGCGCGTTTGCGGATCTTGACGTCGAAGTTGCCGACAAAGCCGCCGACCTCTTCTACCTCGGAGTACGTCAGCAGCCGGATGTTCGGGTGCTGGTAGGCCTCCACCATCTTGGGTGTCAGGATGCATGCCGAGCAGTCGAGGGTCGGGAAGGTCTTGTCGAACTGGCTCATACGGCCGCCGATCGAGGGCGTCTTCTCGACGATTGTCACCTCGTAGCCGGCATCAGCAACGTCCAGGGCTGCCTGGATACCGGCCACACCCCCGCCGATGACGAGCGCGCGGCGGGTGATCGGCGCCTCAGACTGAAACAGCGGCTCGTCGCGCGCCGACTTGGCCACCGCCATGGCCACCAGCTCGATGGCCTTCTGAGTCGCCAGCTCCGGGTCCTTGTGAACGTAGGAGCACTGCTCCCGGATGTTGGCCATGCTCGACATGTAGCGGTTCAGGCCCACACGCTCGGCACAGCCCTCAAAGGTGCCCTGGTGCATCTGTGGGGTGCAGGCCGCAACGACGACGCGGTCGAGGTTATGCTCCTCGATCGCGTCCTCGATCATCTGCTGGCCTGCGCTGGAGCACATGTAGACGTAGTCTTGTGCGGTGACCACGTACGGCAGCTTGGCGGCAGCCTCCGCGACCTTCTGCGAGTCCACGGTCTTGGCGATGTTCGTTCCGCAGTGACAGATGAAAACGCCGACCCTTGGCATAGCTTCTCCTCAGCGGTCGATCCTTCAAGCGGACCGACCGTTATCTCCCGAACCCTCTGGTCTCCAGCAGCGGCGTGGCCGGGACCAGGTGCTTCTCGATCCCCAGCTTCTGCGGCGGGGCGCCGGCGGCGAGCCCGACAAGCTGGGTGAAGTAGTAGACCGGCAAGCCGTATTCGGTGCCACGCTCTTTGGCTGCTTCGCCCTGGCGCCAGTCGAGGTTCCCCTGGCACAGCGGGCACGCCACCACGAAGCACTCCGCCCCCGACTGAATCGCGTTGTCGAGGATGTCGCCGACGAGCCTCCGCACGATGTCGGCCCGGCCGAGGGCCAGCCCGCCTCCGCAGCACTCCACGCGGTAGGCCCAGTCAACCGGCTCCGCCCCCAGAGCTGCCATCAGGTTGTCCATGCTGCGGGGGTTCTCGGGATCATCGAAGTCGGTCATGTCGGGCGGCCGGACAAGCAGACATCCGTAATAGCAGGCGACCTTCAGGCCCTCCAGCGGGCGGATCACTTTCTCCTTGACCGCCTCAAGGCCGTAGTCAGACACAACCGCCTGCAGCAGCGAGGTGATGCGCAGGCCGCCCCGGTAGTCGATCTCGGCCCTCTCCAGCATCTTGCCCAGACGTTCCGGGTCCTGCTGGAGCTTGTGCTCCGCGAACTTCAGTCGCGCAAAGCATGCCGCGCAGGGAGCCGTCACGTGATCGGCGCCCGTCTCCTGCGCCTGGGCCAAGTTTCTGGCGCCGAGGGCGACCGCCAGGTCGTGGTTGATCGAATGGGCCGAACTGGCACCGCAGCAGTTCCAGTCCGGCACATCAACCAGCTCGATCCCCAGCGCCTCGCACATCGCCCGCGCGGACACATCAAACTCGTTCGCTGTCCCCTGGAGACTGCATCCCGGATAGTAGGCAACGCGCATGTTCTCTTGTCCTTTACCGTCGCATAGGTCGGGCCTATCGCCCAACGCCGGTCATCCCCGCCGTCCTCAATGGTCCTCCTCCGGGTTCAACGCGGCCTCGAACAGCTTCGCCATCTGCTCCGTGCGCCGAACCCGGTCCATGTGCCACGGCTTGATCTTCTGTTTCCCAAACAGGCGGATCCCCAGGCCCACGTCGTCCAGCAGCTCCCCGGTCTTCAGCTTGTACATCCCGATGAGCTCGTGCTCGTTCACCCGGCCCCAACGCCTCAGGCAGTTCAGGAACTCCTGGTGGAAGACCCGCATGCTCCGTGCCTCGGCGGGCGGCTTCACACCCTCCTCGACGGCCATGCGGCGCAGCGCATCCATCACCTCGGCGACGCCGACCTCCATCGGGCAGCGGGTGGAGCAGGTCTCGCACGCCGAGCAGACCCACATCGTGTTGGCCTTGAGAGCCCGGTCCTTCATGTTGAGCTGCACCATGCGCATCATCTGCTGCGGGTGCAGCTCCATCTCAAAGGCGATCGGGCAGCCCGCGGTGCACTTGCCGCAGTTGTAGCAGTTCTCCACGTGCTCGCCGCTGATCCGGAGCACCCGCTCCAACAAGGTGGGCTCTTTGGTCTCCGTATCGCCGGCCTTCGGGTCATCGCCCATCGGTCTGTCCTTTCGGTTCTGCGGACATAGCTGCCCGCTCGCTACGAGAGCCCGCCTGGAAGCACGGACTCGCTCAGCAAACGGACCAACGGGTTCGGCAGGATCCCCAGCAGGAGCGTTACCGCCAGTGTGATAATGACGACAGACTGCAGCCCGGCTGCGGCTTCGGGCTGCCTTGTGGCGCTCTCAGCATCTGATTCAAGGGGTTCCCTGAAGTACATCAGGCGAACCACATTCATATAGTAATAAACGGCTATCACGCTGTTGATTACGCCCACGATCGCGAGCCACACGAAGCCCTCATTGCGTATGGCTGCATTGAACACGTAGTACTTCCCGAAGAAGCCCGCCAGCGGGGGGATCCCCGAGAGACTGAGCAGGAACACGACCATCGAGATCGCCAGGAAGGGCGCCCGCCTGGCGAGGCCCCGGTACTCGTCGATGGCGGCCGAACCGGTCGCCTGCTCCACCGCAATGGCCACGGCGAAGGCACCCATGTTCATGAATAGATACGCCGCCAGATAGAAGAGGACCCCGTGCAGGCCGCCGTGGACCGTGTAAGTGCCGCCCGGTTGCTCGACCTGCCAGGCAGCTCCCTTCCAGGCGACGATGCCGATCAGCATGTACCCGGCGTGGGCGATGGATGAGTACGCCAGCATCCGCTTGATGTTCGTCTGCCAGATCGCCGTCCAGTTCCCCAGGAACATGGTCGCGACCGCCAACCAGGCCACAATCAGCGGCCACTGGGGATAGATCGCGTTGCCCTCCTGCATGAAGAGCCTCGCGATGATGGCAAATCCCGCCGCCTTCGGCCCGACCGACAGGAAGGCGGTGACCGGCGTAGGCGCTCCCTCGTATGCATCGGGTGCCCACCAGTGGAAGGGCACCATGGCGATCTTGAAGCCCAGGCCGACCAGGATCAGCACCGCCGCCACCGGCTGCAGAATGCTCGGGTGAAGCTGGAGGTTCGTCGCCAACTGGCCGGCGTCGCCGAACAGCCCGTAGAGCTTCGTGGTGCCCGCCACGCCATAGAGCAAGGTCAGCCCGTACAGCATGATCGCCGAGGCGGCCGCCCCGAACAGGAAGTACTTCAGGGACGCTTCTGCCGACCGCGGCTCCCGGCGGAAGTAGCCGGTCATCACGTACGACAGGATACTGACCATCTCGATTGAGAGCAGGATCACGATCAGGTCGGAGGCCCCGGCCATCAGGCAGAGCCCCAGCACCGCCCACACCACCAGCGCGAAGAACTCCCCGTACTCGCCCTCGGCGCGGCGCATGAACGAGACGGAGGCCAGGATGACCAGGCCGCCGATCGTGATGGCGATCAGCTTGAACAACACGGCAAAATCATCCACCGCGTAGGAACCCATGAAGATGACCTTCTGCTCGTGCCGCCACAGGTCGGCGGCAAGCGGCAGGGAGACAAGCAGCCCCAGCAGGGCCACAATCGGGGCCGCCAGTGGGTAACGGCTCCTGGAGGTAACCGCAATACCCAGAACCACCGCGCCCAGGATGGCCAGGAAGATCTCCGGGGTGAAGAGTCCCAGATCAGCCGTCGGGTTGAAGGCCAACTTCATGCCGTTCCAGTGTCCTGTCTGTAGAGCTCGCGGTCCCCTCCCTCACCTGGTGTTCGCCGCCTGCCCCTCTCCCACTGGGAGAAGGGGGTGAGGGAGACGTTCAGTTCAGATTCGCCAGTTCCATGACCCGATTCACGAGAGCCGTCATCGGGGGGTTGATGACCCGAAACAGCGGCTCCGGATAGACGCCTATGACGAGCATGGCAACACACAGCGGAGCCGTGGCGACGATCTCGCCCCAGTCCATGTCGGGCAAGGTGCTCCATTTCTCCTTGAGCGGCCCGAGAAAGACGCGTTGGATCATCCACAGGAAGTACGCGGCGGTCACGATCACGCCGATGGCGGCGAAGCACGTGATGACCGTGTACGATCCGAACGCCCCCACGAACACCCAAAACTCGGCGACAAACCCGGCCAGGCCCGGCAGCCCCAGCGAGGCAAAGCACGAGAACATCATGATACCGGCGTAGACGGGCATCTGCTTCGCCAGTCCGCCGAAGGCATTGATGTCCCGGATGTGGGCGCGGTCGTAGATGACGCCAACCAGGAAGAAGAGCGCCCCGGTGATGATGCCGTGGGTGATCATCTGCAGCACGGCGCCGTTGAGCGCGGTGGTACGGCTGGTCTCCAGCGCCGGCATCCCGAGCGGCGACATCCCGGGCTCCACGTAGGCCGCCGCCGCCGCGACGCCCAACATGACGTAGCCCATGTGGTTGACCGACGAATAAGCGATCAGCTTCTTGAGGTCAGACTGAGCCATCGCGCATAACGCGCCGTAGATAATGCTGATGAGGGCGAGAATGGCCAGGATATCAGCAAAACGCGAGCTGGCCTCCGGCAGCATCGGCAGGCTCACGCGGATGAACCCGTAGGTCCCCAGCTTCAGCAGCACGCCGGCCAGGATGACCGAACCGGCTGTCGGCGCCTCCACGTGCGCGTCGGGCAACCACGTGTGGAAGGGCCACAGGGGCACCTTGATCGCGAAACCCAGGAAGAAACCCCAGAACACCAGCGAGGCCTTCAGCCCCTGACCGGCCATCGGGTTCTTCTGCATGATCTCGATCATGTCGAAGGTGTGCGGCGTCATCGAGAAGTACACGGCCAGAATGCTCAGGAGCATCGCCAGGCTGCCGAGCAAGGTGTACAGGAAGAACTTGATCGCCGCGTACTCGCGATTGGGGCCGCCCCAGATGCCGATCAGGAAGTACATCGGCACCAGGCCGATCTCCCAGAAGACGTAGAACAGGAAGAAGTCCAGCGACACGAACACGCCGAGCATCCCCGTCTCCAGCAGCAGGAACCAGGCCATGTACTCCTTGACGCGCTCGGTGATCCGCAGCGAATAGACGGCCGACAGGAAGGAGAGAACCGTTGTCAGGACGATCAGCGGGAGACTGAGCCCATCAATGCCGACGTGGTAACCGATTCGCAGCGTCGGGATCCAGTCCCATTCCTGGTCGAGCCTCATCCCGCCGAGCGTCGTCGGGGCGTCAGCAAACGCGAGGCAGATGACGACCGACCACGCCACCGCCGCAGCGGTGGCAATCAACGCCACGAGCTGAATAGCCGGTACGTGCTTCTCCTTGTTCAGGAGAAGGATCACCACCAGCCCGGCGATCGGCAATGCCAGAAGAACGGTCAACTCCATGTCTGCCACCTGCTTGTGAAAGCCAAGCTGTTTCCCCCGACGGCCTTTCTGGGCCCGAACCGACCTGACTCCACTCCTCTTAGGTCGGATTCCCCGGCCCGACAAAGCCCGGATTGCTGTATGGATCTCAGAACGGCATCCAGGCCCCGCCCAACAAGTAAGCCGCGGCGGCGATGAGGGCTGCCAGCACGGCCGTGAAGGCGATGTAGTGCTGTACTCGACCGGTCTGCAGGATGCTCGCCACGCGCCCCGCCCACTTCTGCGCCTGAGCCACCAGGTTGACGCTGCCATCTACGACATAGGTATCCGTCAGGCGAACCGCGCCGGCAACGGCGACCCGCGTGCCCCACCCGACCAGGTTCACCAACCCGTCGATGACGTAGCGGTCGAATAGCCCGCAGCCGTTCGCTGCGGCGACCGTACCGCGGACGACCGTGGCCTGGTAGATCTCGTCGAAGTAGTACTTGTTCCGGACCGCCGTATGCGCCCAGGCCAGCGGCGGGAAGGCGCGCTTGAGGGCCGGCACGTCCACCTTCTTCCATCCCCAGATCACGCCCGCGGCGAGCCACCCCAGCCCGGCAGCCAGAATCGAGACCAGCAGCGGCACCGTCGCGAAGTGGATGCCGGCGATCGAGAACTCGCCGCCCGCGATGTCGGCGTGCTCGGCGCCGTGGGCTGCCTCGCCGATCTGCGGGCCCGACGAGCCCAGGAAATGGTGCATCAGGTTGTGATCTCCCGGCATCCCCAGCCAACCCAGCCCGACAGCGAAGGCCGCCAGGGCGATCAGCGGGACCGTCATGACCTTGGGGCTCTCGTGCGGATGGATGCTCTCATCCCGGGGACGGTCGCCGCCGAAGGTCAGGAAGATCAGGCGGCCCATATACAGAGCCGTGAAGAACGCCGCCAACTCCCCGAGCCAGAAGACGGGCTTGTCCACCGCCCACGAGGCGGCCATGATTTCGTCCTTGCTCCAGAACCCAGCCCACAGGAAGGGCACTCCGGTCAGGGCAAAGGTGCCCATCAGGAAGGTCCAGAAGGTCACGGGCATCGACTTCCGCAGGCCGCCCATGTTCCGGATGTCCTGCTCGCCGCCGCAGCCGTGGATGACGCTTCCGGAGCCCAGGAACAGCAGGGCCTTGAAGAAGGCGTGGGTCAGCAGGTGGAAGACGCCGGCCACGAAGCCCGCGATACCCATTCCCAGGCCGAACACCATGAACCCAAGCTGGCTGACCGTGGAGTAAGCCAGCACCCGCTTGATGTCGTTCTGTGCGACACCGATCGTCGCGGCCATGAGCGCGGTGATGATGCCGATGTAGCGGACGATCTCAAGGCTCGTCAGCCCGCCCAGAACCTCGAGAGAGCTGACCTCGGGAACGGTGTACAGCGTAAGGACGCGCGCCACCATGTAGACCCCGGCCGCTACCATGGTGGCGGCGTGGATCAGGGCGCTGACGGGCGTCGGGCCTTCCATGGCATCCGGAAGCCACACGTGCAACGGGAACTGCGCGCTCTTCCCGATCGCGCCGCAGAACAGGCACGCCCCGGCGATGGCGACCCAGTGCGCCGGAAAAGCCGGTGTGCCGGCGACCGTGAACACTCTCCCCATGTGCAGGGACGGGACGAAGAAGAAGATGATCATGACACCGATCAGGAACCCGAAGTCGCCCACCCGGTTGACGATGAAGGCCTTCTTCGCCGCGTTGGCCGCCGCGCGCCGCTCAAACCAGAAGCCGATCAGCAAGTACGAGCACAGCCCCACAAGCTCCCACCCGGCGTACA
>CBFDAZ010000057.1:0-13877 GCA_965602825.1 uncultured bacterium | reverse complement strand
CTCCCGTTCGGTATACCACGCACGGAGGAACTCCACGAAGAGGCGTATTGGCTCTCCGCGGTTGCGCTTGACATCGGACCACAGGCGCATGAGCGGTTCGCGAAGCTCGTAGTACGACTCGCGGCCAAGGGGATCGGAGCGGACGTAGCCCTTCTCTCGCAGATCCCCTAGCTGGCTGGAGGCAGTCTGGGGGGTCACGAAGCAGCCCTGCGCAATGTCCTTCACTGTAGCCGCCCCACGCTGTCCACAAAGGAAATCCACCATCTTGCGCTGCTGGGGAGACAGGTAGTTCATCCGGGCCTGGAAGAAGGGCGTCAGCTCATCGAGCGTCGTAAGGAAGACCTCCACCAGCTCATTGAGAGATTGCTGGCTAAGGAACTGAGACAAGATGACATAGATCCGGTGGTTCCCGCCCGCCAGAAGGTGGATGGCGCGCACCCGAGCGCGCCCCTGACGGGTAGTGATGAAGCCTGCCAGCTCAGGGTCGCCTCTCAGCTTCGCGATCTGCGCGAGCAGGTCGATTGCGTCCTGGATGCTCAACTGCTCGAGGTGCTCGATGTTGAAGAAGCCGTAGAAAGGGCATGTCTGCAGCGATACCTCGTTGAACAGGCTCTGTGCAGTCGCTATGACAGTGCAGAAGGGGTCGTTCTGCAGGTACGCACGGAGCCGCTTCTGGCCGGTCTCTCCCAGGGCTCTCATCAAGTCGTCAAGATTCTCCATCAGAACGAGCAACGTCCGGTCTCCAACGAACTCTCGCAGTACCTCACTGGCGACGGCTTCCACCTCATTGGGCTTGCGTGCGAGTGCGTACAACGAGTTGATGGCTTCCTCAAGTCCGGGATCGTTCGTCTCTTGGCTCACCGCATGCAGTATGCGGAGCAGGAGGTCAAAGAAGGACGTGACGCCCCATTCTTCCTCCCGGGTCCATGCGATGACCAGCCGCTCGCTAAGCTCTGGGGCGGCTTTCAGGCGGTGGTACAGCAGGGCGATGAGGTGCGTCTTCCCGATGCCACGCGGCCCGATCACGAGCGAATAGTGCTTCGCCTCGCCGACCGCGCTCTCGCGCGTGACCTCGACAAGGCGTTGGGCGAGTGCGTGCCTCTGCACGAAGACTGCCTCCAGGGCCTCGGGCGCCATCATATCTGGGTTGAAGGGCGGCACGAACGTCGTCTTCATGCTTGCAGCCCCCTGTTCAACCGCCACCACCGCTTGACTAGCGGGAACTTGAAGTCGTACGTACTGCCCGGCTGCAACTGCAAGTAATGGTCCCTTCGCAGGAGATCGGCGATCACCCGGACCTCCTCGGCAGCCTCCGTTGCAACGCGCGCTTTGACCAAGTTGAACAGGTCCTTGAAGCGAAGGGGCTGATCGCTGGCGGCTACTGTATCCAGCACTGCGAGCACGAGGGGTTGCTCTTGCAGGGCGTAGTAGTTGCCAATGCGCTGCCGATAGTGCGCGAGGTGCCAAGGGTCGCTCCCGTCCGTGAGGCATTCGCTCACTACCGCTTGCACAGCTTCGGGGGTCACTGGCGCGTCGGTCGGCAGCTTTGCCACCAGGTAGTGCACGTAGTACGGATTACAGTCGACGCTGTGGGCTACGGCAGCAGCCACCGCCTCTGGCTCCTCGGTCTGCACGCCTGTGCCCTCCAAGAGGACCGCCGCGAGGTGCTCCGCGTCTTTCTCGTCCAACGGGGGCACCTCGTCGGTGAACATGTCGTTGGTCGGATCGTTCGCGTAGCCCGAGTCGCGGAGGGAGCTGATGACATGGTGCAGCCCAATAGAACCGGTGAACACCATCCGGAGCTTCGGGTGTGTCTGCCGGGCAGTGCGGAGAACGTCGAGCACCTCCATGGCTTGCGTCTCTCCGCCTTGGCCCTTCACATTGTGGAGCATGAGTGGGAGTTCGTCCAAGAACAGCACTATCGCACCCTCATGATGTCTCTCAACATCCTCCAGAAGGGTAGCCAGGAGTGCTTTCCACTGGAGCGCTGCGGCGGGGGGGAGCTTCACCGGTCCCGCTTGCGCCTCGCCGAACCGCGCCAGGAGCTGCTGCGTCCGGATAGCCCACCGCCGAAGCCCGGACAGGTGGACATCAAGCTGGCGGAGCAGGACCTCCACGAACTCCAGCGGCGTCCTGACCCCCTCCACATCCATCCAGATCGCCAGGACACCCTCGCGCGCGGTTGCCCTCATCTTCGTAATGACGCAGGTCTTCCCGATCCTTCTCTCAGCGACCAGCAGAAGGCTCTGCCGTTCGAGCACCTCCCACAGCCTACTGACCAGCCGGTCCCGCCCGATGATCTCGTCAGGCGGGATGTATCCGCCGGGATTGGGCCTCATCGTCTGACCTCCCCATCGGGGAAATACACCAAAAATAACGTACGTCACCTGCATTGTACGTCAAAGTGGGCGTATGTCAAGTCCCTTTCCGCTGATCAGCCTGGGAATCTGCGGTTCGTCTGGGCCAGCATCCCTGTGTTCCGCCACCGCTGCCCCTAGGCCAAGGTGCTCTGTGCGGAGGTGTTTCTCGCCCCATCTTCTGGGATCATGCTGGCCCCGGCTCGTCGCTTCTCTTAACATTGGCGCCTGTAGGTTGGGGGCGGTGCACAACGTCCCCCGCCCTGAAGGACCTACCTCCGGCGACCTCGAAGGGGGCGCCTCAGTGGCGGCGCTGTGCCGGCCACAGCATCGATCCCTACTCGTAAGGGCACGACATGCGTCTACCGAAGGCTATCGCATACCTCGGCGAACGGCCCCTGGTCTGGGCGGTGCCCTTGACGGTGATCATTGCCCTGGCCGGCACGGCGGACATGATCTTCCGGGAGGATGTGCGGCTGCTCTACGAAACCAATGGCGACATCATCGAGATCTGGGACCGGGCCGCAGAGGCCTCGCCGGCCGACCTGCTTCGCTGGTGGACCGGCGTCTGGATCGAGCGTGATTCGCCCTACTACCGCCCTCTCATCAGTTGGTTGCTCTACTTCGAGTACGCCGCCTTCGGGCGCAGCTGGCGCGCCTTCTGCACGGTGACGTGGTTCATGCACGCCGGCCTATGCGTGTTGATCGTGTTGCTTCTGTCGCGCTTGTGGTCGCAGCTCTCCCCCACGCTGCGCATGGTACCCGGCCTATTGGCCGTCGGCCTGTTCAGCATCCCCTGCGAGACATCCGTGGAAGGGCCGCACTGGGGCAACCGCGGGATTGCCCGGGGGATCATGCCCTACTTCCCGGCGCAGACGGATGTCGGGTCGCTGCTTCTGTCGCTGCTCAGTCTACTGCTCTTCGACAAGTGGCTGGAGTCAAAGCGGCCCAGGCATCTTGTCGGCGCGGCGGTCGCCTTCGTGGCGGCCATGCTGTTCAAGGAGCACGCCGTGGTCGTGCCACTCTTGGCCGCGGCGTTGGCACTCTATCGGCGACTGCCGCTGAAGTGGGTGGCCCTTGTCTCTGGCTCGGGCCTTCTCGTCTCCGGCATCTTCCTCGGCATACGGAGCGTGTTGGCGCCCGAGGCGTGGGGCCCCGAGTTCAAGGGCATCGGCCACGTGCTATTCAAGTTCGCAGCGTACATGTGCGAGCCGGCGATGTCAGCGCACCTGAATGGCCACGACTGGGTGACCGTCTCGGCTCTGATCGTGGCTGGGAGTCTGGCGTTGGTGCTCTGGCGGCCCAGGCTGGTCTCGGTCGGCATACTTGGCGTGCTCGCCGGTGTGTTCGCGCCCCCGGCCCTGATGGCCGGCAACGTCACCCTGCCCACCATCTGGCCGTTCACCTGGTGGCTGCTGCGGGTCACGCTGCTCTTCTTCACGCTGGTTGTGGCGTGGGAAGCACGGGGGCGGGCGCCCACGCTACCGCTGCTGGCCGGCGTAGTAATCGTCCACCTGCCAGTCCTTCACGTTACGGGGCCGCACTACTACTACTGGCCGGTGGCATGGTGGTCGATGTACGGTGCCGTGGTGGTGTTGGCTGTTGTGGGCACGGTCAGGGCGGCTGGAGCACGAGCGAAAGAGGCCGCAGGGGACGCAGACGCAAAGGAGGCCGGGGAGCTTGAGCCCGCGGACGACGAGCCCGCGCCCCCGGCCCCCGGGTCCCAGGATTGAACTCGAGAGACAGGAGATGGTGGCCTTCGTGGAATCCGTACTCTCCGCAGTCCCTCCGGCGCCCTCGGCACCCCTGAGTTCCTCGCTGCCCGGGACGCGCCCATGAGCGACCGATCACTCCGCTGGAAGGCCCTGGTTACCGTGGGTGTCGGCACGTACATGGCGACGCTCGATTCGAGCATCGTCAACGTGTCTCTACCGACAATCAGCGGGGATTTCGGCATCGACATATCGATTGCGCAGTGGGTGGTCCTGTCCTACTTGATCGCGGTGGCAGTGCTGCTGCTGCCGGCGGGGCGGCTCGTGGATCTGATCGGGCGCAGTCGCGCCTACGTGGGAGGACTGGCGCTGTTCACGCTGGCCTCCGCTATCTGCGGCGCGGCCTCGACCCCGGGCGCTCTGATCGCCTCCCGCGCGCTGCAGGGCTTGGGTGCCGCGTTCATCATGGCCACCGGCGCGGCGCTGCTCGTGGATACGTGGCCGGCCGAGGAACGCGGACGGGTGATGGGCCTGAGCGGTATGATCGTCTCGATCGGCCTGATGAGTGGGCCGCCACTTGGGGGCCTGATCAGCGGCACGCTGGGCTGGCGCTGGATCTTCTACGTCAATCTCCCCGTCGGCATCGTGGGCGTGATCGTTGCCGTCTGGGCGCTGCGAGGCTTGACGACGGGGAGGGGGAAGCTGACGAGCTTCGATGTATCCGGAGCCGCGGCCCTTGGTGCTTTCATGGTGACACTGTGTCTCGGTCTGACCCTCGGGCCCCGGGAGGGCTGGCGGGAGGGCCCGACCGTTGCCCTGTTGACGGCCGCGCCGCTGCTACTGGCTCTCTTCATCTGGCGCCAGGCGACGGCGCGCGCCCCGATGCTCCAACTCGCCCTGTTCCGTGACCGGACCTTCTCGTCGGCCGCGGCGGCCGCCCTCATCAGCTTCACCGGCCAGTTCCCCGTCTTCCTGTTCCTGCCGTTCTACCTCGAAGGAGTCCTTGGGTACTCCGAACAGGCAACTGGCCTGACCATCCTGATCGTACCTCTGTTGACTGCCGTCCTGGCGCCCTCCATGGGCCGGCTCTCGGACCGCATCGGGACGCGGTGGCCGACGGTAGCCGGGATGCTGATCCGTGGCGTGTGCTATGGCTTCCTGATGTTGCTTGGATCACAGGTCTCGCGGGTCGAAATCATCGCTCCCCTCGCGGTCCTGGCCTTCGGGAACGCGGCCTTCGGCCCGGCCAACCAGAGCGCGCTCATGGGGTCGGTGCCGCCCGCGCACCGGGGCATCGCCAGCGGCATGGGGAGCGCGATGCGGTCGCTGGGCATGGTTCTCGGCGCCGCAACGGGCACAGCGATTGCCTCGGCACGTGCTGTCGCGGTCCATGGCAGCGGAGAGATGGTGCTCAGCGCCTCAGAGCATCCTGAGGCCTTCGTGCAGGGCTTCCACGCCAGCCTGGTGTTCTCGGTGTGTTGCGCCCTGACGGCCGCGGTCGTGGCTGGCGTTCGCCCTGCTACCATTGCCCCTCAACCTGCGGGAACGCCAGACGGCCCTGTCGGCCCTGCCCAGCAGGTATAGCAGAGAGCAAGCCTTTGTTCACGCGAGGTGCGTGGCCGTCGCAGGCCGAAATGCCCCTGTGGTTCTCTCTTGGGGTGGCGCTACTGCCCCCAGAGGAAGAACCCGGCGGCTGTCACACACAAACGGGAGGGACAGGAAATGCTGGCCAGACATCAAAGCCGGAGCAGTCAATCAGGTCGAGCCGTCGTTGTTGTGCTGATCGCTGTGCTTGCCGTGGGTGCGACTTTGGTGCTGCTCTCGCGCCGGGACGTCGCAGCGCAGCCGCCCGGGCAGCCGGGGATGGGAATGCCTGGCCCCATGCCCTTCTTCCCGTTTCCGGGCGGCGGAGGTGGTCCGGCGATGGTCGGCCACGAGTCACATATCTACGTCGCTCAAGGGGGGACGCTCTACAAGATCGACCCCGAGAACATGACCGTCGTGGGCGAAGTGCAGTTCGTCAGGCCTCCGGCTATGCCGATGGGCCCGCCTCAGCCACCCGGACGACCCGGAGCGCCCGAGTAGCCGCGCGGCCCTAGTGCCGGCAGGCCACAGGCGACGATTGACCCCGACCAAGACTGGAGGGGGCCGGAATGGCCGGACACATGTGCGCGGTCGTCTTGCTGATAGCCGTCGTACTGGGATGGACCTCGTCCGCGGCGGCCGAGCATCCTGACATGCAGTGGTACATGGATGCGGCTTACCTGATCCACTTCGACTGGCATGCCGGGCCCGGCCTCAAGTCGGATGGGGCAACGCCAGACCACCTGGCTCAGCGTCTGCGGCTGTCGCAGCCGGATGCCATCGCCATGCACTCCATGGGCCACCCGGGCTGGACGACATACCCGACCGACGTGGACGAGCGGCTGCGCTGCCCGACGCTGGAGGACGACGTGTTCGGGGCCTATGCCGAAGCGTGCAAGCAGGCGGGGGTGAAGTTCCAGGCGTATATCAGCACGCTCTGGAACGGACGCGCCGGCGAGCTGCACCCGGAGTGGCAGACCCGAGATGCCTCGGGCGAGTACTACCACGTCGGCTGGATGTGCCACAACAGCCCCTTCGTGGACGAGATCCTCCTGCCCCAGATCGAGGAGATCATGGAGCGCTACCGGCCGGCCGGCTGGTGGATCGACGGCGAGTTCGTGCTCCGGCCGTGCTGGTGCCCGTGGTGCAAGGAGAAGTGGCAAGAGCGATACGGGACGCTGTACCCCGAGGAGATGAACGCCGAGACGCAAGTTGCCCTCTGGCACTTCATGTGGGAGACCTATGCCGAGTACCGGGAAAGGGTCTACAACTTCATCCACTCGATCGACCCCGGCTGCATGGTCCCGTCCGGGGGCGACCCGCGGTTCATGTGGCCCCTCGAGCAGTACGCCGACAACCTGACCACGCACCTCCCGCTGCCGCACGGCGCCCGCCACTCGGGTCCCTTCTCGCGGTGTATGACGGCGCGCGGGAAGCCGTTCGACATCATGATCTGCAACCACACCCAGGTTCCCGACCAGGCCTGGGTCTTCAAGACCCCCGAGGACCTCCTGCAGCAGGCGGCTGTCTGTGCGGCGAACGGAGCACGCGTGTCGCAGTGGGACAACCCGCTGGGCGATGGTTCGCTGCTCGAGTACCCTCACGCGGTGCTGGGGAAGCAACTCGGCGACTTCCTGCGGGAGCGGCACCCGTGGACCGTGCCGACCGAATCCGTGCCGTACGTCGCCGCGCTGCATGACTGGCGCCACTTCCACCGGAACGGCCCGGCCGGCTCCACCAACGACATCTACGCCGTCCACGATGCGCTGGTGGAGGAGCACTACCACCTCGACATCATCCCGGAGAATGTCCTCCTCGAACGGCTCGACGAGTACCGAGTCCTGGTGATGTCGAACCAGACCCACCTGCCGTCGGAGGTCTATGAGAAGGTGCGGGAGTTCGTGCGCAGCGGAGGGGGGCTTGTTGTCAGCGGCGAGGTCGATCGGCCGGAGCGCGACGGTCGGAGTGAACTGGCACTGAGCGACGTCCTCGGTGTCAGCCTCTCGCTCAAAGGGCTGGGCCCGGACTTCGGGTGGGTGGTGCACGACGGCGACGCCTTCCGGGTCCCTGATTGGGTGGCCGTCAAGCCGACAACGGCCAAGTCGATCCTGCGCCTCTTCAACACCTCCGACCCCAAGGGCCTGGAGTACCCCTGCCCGGCGGCCACTCTGAACCGCTTCGGCAAGGGCCGGGCGCTCTTCATCGCGGCGCCCCTGTTCCGGCACTTTGGGACCGAGCGCGATCCGCGTCTGCGGAAGCTGCTGGACTGGCTGGTGTCCCAGGTGATCGACCGCAAGATGGTCGATCTGGACGGCCCGTCCTGCGTGCAAGTCTCCCTGCGCCGGAAGGAAGGCGAGCAGATCGTCCATCTGTGCAACAACGCTCCGGGGAAGGAATTGCACGCGGGCGATCTCGTCGTCGAGCGCGTGCCGGAGATCGGCCCCCTGACGGTGAAGCTGGAGTGCCCTGCCAAACCCAAGCGTCTGCGTCTGCAACCCGAGAACCGGGAGCCGGAATGGCGTTGGGGGAAGGGGATGCTCACCGTGGGGGTGCCGAGCCTGCACATCCATACGGCCGTAGTTGTCACACAGGCCGACGAGGAGGTGCGGTGATGACGATGGCCACGATGCTCCGCAGTTTCACCCTTGTCGTGCCGGCCGTCATCCTCCTGACGCCGCTTGTCTACCCGCAAGACGACACGACGCGCGAGCAATTCATTGACATCGGGTCGCCCGGCGACGACGATGTCATCGGCCCCGGTATCTACCAGCGGGAGGGACCGGTTGAGAACATGGGCCCCGTGTTCGATGCAACCTTTCGCTGGTGTCAGGACCGGTTCACCCTCAACCTGCCGGTGTTCGCAGGGAGAGCCAACCTCGTCTCAATCCGGATGCGTCCCCATGCCGGTGATGAGCTGCTGGTCGAGGCCGCGGACCGGCCGGTCGCCATCGTCAGGTCGCAGGGCGACCACCAGCTTCAGTTCCTCGTGCCCGGCTCTGTCGTCGGTGACAGCGAATTCCTCCCGGTCACGCTCACGGCTCCGGTTGTGCTGGGGCCGGCCAGCGAACGGGACCCGCGCATCCTCTACGGGCCGCTCAACTGGGTACGCGTCCGGCTGGTGGAGGCGCCCGGGCTGGGCGCGGAAGCGACGGCTATCAGCGTGAAGATCGGCGACCCGGGTGACGAGATGTTCCTGGTTGGTGGCTTCTACCACCCGGAAGGTCCGTACGAGAAGTACGGTGACTTCTTCCGCGACACGTTCCGCTGGGCGCAACCTGGGTTCGTCCTGGGCCTGCCGGTCTTCCCGAGGTCAGCGAACACGATCGTGCTGCGGGCCAGCATCAGCGGGGACGACACTAACGTCTCGGTCGCGGACGGCGACCGTCCGGTCGGGGTCCTCTCGCCCAGTGGCGAAAACGCTTACACGATCTCCTTGCCGGCTGAGGATATCGGCGAGCGGAACTGGATTGTGCTGAGTTTCAGCCCTGGTCTGGGCTTCGAGAGCGCCAATCCTCAAGACTCGCGGCAGCTCTTCTGCGCGCTCAACGGTGTCACCATCCTGGGTGAAGGTGACGGGGCCCAGGTGCCCGTTCTGCTCCCACCTACGTACAGCCTGAAGGCCGCCAGCTACCACGCGCGATACCTCGGAGTCTCTGGCGGATCGACAGCGATCGCCCTCTGCCCGCGCATCGGCTTCTCGCGCGAGGCCGGCGCCAAGATGCCGGCACACCTGCGGCAAGAAGCGGGCGTCGTGTTGGCGAACGGTTGCGCACCGGTCCTCTGGGGATACGCCGAGGCCTCAGCACCGGTGCAGCGAGTGCTCGACGAGTTCGTGAAGCCGCGTCGCCAGGCGTTCGCGGAGACGACGAGCCTTCCGTACGTGGCGCTCATCGAGCCCTCGGCTCATCGCCTGGCGTCAGGTGGGCGGGCTGGCCTTGGCAGCGGGCCCCCGGGTGCGCTGCTGTATGTCGTGGAGTTCCTCAACCGGCTGCACTACCCGTGCGACGTGATCTCGGATCGCGTCGAGCTCGATGAGCTTCAGCGATACGCGCTTGTGGTCGTGCCATCGCTGGCCTGGTACGCTGACGACCTGTGGCCGAAGCTGCGAGCATACGTTGAGGTCGGAGGCGCGCTGCTGGCAACGGGGTCCGCCTCCGTGAGTCGCAACGAGACGGATGAGCGGTCGTTCGCCCTGGCCGACGTCTACGGTGTCCGGATGGCTGATGGCCCCCAGCGAGCGGGGCTGCTGCCGACCAGCGGTTACTTCACCGACATCGGCGCGGCGCATGTCGTCGAGGTCATAACGGCAGAGCAGCTCCTCCCCTTGTGCTCCACCGATCGCCCCGAGAAAGAAACGCTACGGGCACCGGGGGTGACGGTCAACCGGTTCGGGAAGGGGAGAGCAGTCTACATCGCCGGGCCCATCTTCGGCCGGGCCGCAGCGCGCACCGACCCCCTGGCCGTTCCTGTCGTCCAGCAAGCGATGGAGGCTGTGCTGCCGGAGCCGCTCATCGAGTTCGAAGACGCCGAGAACGTCGAGATTGCGCTGCGACAGAACGGGCCGATGCTCTACGTTCACCTGGCCAATCGCACGCAGCCGATGGACTTCGGCGGGCACCCGGCATACGTTGAAGAGACGCTCCCAGTTGGGCCCATCACGATCCGGTTGCACATGGATGAGGAGCCAACATCCGTGAAGTTCATCCCCGGGGGGCACCGTGCGGACGCGGAGTGGAGGGCCGGTGTCCTGACCGTCATGGTGCCGAGCGTTGATGTGCACGCGGCGGTCGCGATCCGCCGGGGCTAGGAACTCGGCCGAAGAGAGCGCCTCCCGCGTAGGGCAGGCTTTCCAGCCTGCCACCGTCATCTTCAGAGCACCTGCAGAAGGTGCTCCATATAGTAGCAGTAGTTGCCGAAAGGCACGTCCGGTGGCAAGCTGTGATCCGGTGCGGGCACGTAGCCGCCTTCCTCGATGAGTGGGCGGACGCGAGCCAGCTCCGCGTCGATGGCCTCGGGGCCCCACGCCAGAACGCGCTTGTCGATGCCGCACCAGATCCGGAGATCGCGGCCATACTCGCGGCGGACCTGGAGCACGTCCATTCCCGCTTGCACCTCGAACGGGTACAGCACGTTGATGCCGGAATCGACCCACACCGGTATCAGCGATGAGATGTCGCCATCGCTGTCGAGAGCGATGTACTCCACCCCTCGCGAGCGCACGAACTCCACGACCCGTCGGTAGCGCGGCAGCATGTACTTCCGCGCCATCTCCGGGCCGATGAGCGGGCCGGTCTTGTAGGCCATGTCCTCCCAGAAGCCGTAGACGTCCACATCAGTTCGGTCGAGGATCCGGCCCATCATGGCGATGACGAAGTCGGCCGTGGCATCCATCATCTCCTCGACAAAGGCCGGGTCGTCGTAGAACAGCGTGCAGAGCCGTTCGACGCCGGTCAGGTTGCGCAGCGGGCCGAAGAACCCGCCCCAGCGATCGGAGATGACGATCAACGGGAAGTTGCGCTCGCGATAGGCGGCGAGCCGCTGTCCGTAGTCCTCACCAAGGCGCGCGGCCAGGTCGGGCTGCATGCGTTCCCGGTAGAAGGCGCGGAAGTCCTCGCGCGTCTCGACGGGGAAGCGCACAAACTGGGGCATCGAAGAGTAGGGCTGGTCCTTCCGCTCGCGCATCAGGATGCCCTCGTGGTTCACGTAGAGGATCGTGCGGTCGTCCTCCTCGATCACTTCCCGCTGGAAGGGTGGGTTGGGGAAGAACCAGCCGCCCTGCCACTCCCAGCGGTCACGCGGGAAGAGCGGCTCCCTGGTCGGGTCGTAGCCCTCTGACTTCCAGCGTTCGACGGTCTCCGGCCAGGCGCCCGTGCAGACGCCGTACACGCATCTGTCCGCCGGTTGGTACGCCATGACGGCTCGGAACCGCTCAAGGTCGGTCATCTGTTGCCTCCTCCCAACGCGGGCCGAGGGGGCCTGTTCGCCTGTGTCCCGCGTGCGCCCTCTCAGCCATGGGCCCCGGACCGGGAAGGTCCGGCGATTGCCGGATGAGGAATAGGCACGATGCCAGATCAGCCCTCGAAGTCACGATCGGTGTGAACCATGGCCAAGGAAGCCTTCGAGATCGTCGAGCGCCCCTCCGAGTTCGTCGCGGGAGACTTCGTCACCCTGAGATTCCGGTACACGGTCGGTGACGATGGATTGCCGGAAAAGGCCAGGCTCAAGCTCGGCCTACCATCGGTCGGCTGGGGCGAGCCGCTCGTTAACCACAAGCGCTACTGGGACCTCGACCCCGCTGAGCCCAGGAAGTGGCTCCACTACAAGCGCCTGAACACGACCTTCGAGCTGAGGACTGAGACGGGCGCCTACCTGGAGCCCTACGCGCGCCAGGAGACGCGCCCGGGTGATGACCGGTGCATTCAGCGATGGTGGATCACCTTCGAGGTCATTGGTGGAGACTTCAAGCCAGGCGACGAGATCATCGTCACATACGGCGACAAGACCTGGGGGGAGCCCGGGGCGGAAGTCCAGCCGGTCGTCGAGCCGAAGGGCGACTTCTCGCTCTTCGTCCAGAGCCCGACCGGACAGGTGCGCGAAGCACCGGGCTCGCCGATCTGGATCGAGGTGAAGCCCGGTCCGCCCGCACGTGCCTTGCTGCGGTTGCCGACGGTGGTGTCCGGTGACCCCCTGCAACCGCGGATCCACATCACGGACCGCTGCGGCAATCCGCCTCAGGGAGCGCCGCCCGATCTCAAGGTGAGCGTAACGCGCGAAGGCGATGTCTATCGGGCTGTAGCTGAGGCGCCGGAGTTGAGCATCGCCCACAATCCAGCAGTCCTGGAGGAGGGCGCCTCCGAGCAGGTCTACTGGGGCGATATCCACGGCAAGACGAGCTTCTCGGGAGACGGGTTGGCGCCGATCGACCAGTACATCGAGTACGCCAGGGACTCCGCGGGGCTGGACTTCACCTGTGTCACCGATCATTCAGGCTGCCTGTCGAGGTCGTGGATGACTACCCAGGAGAAGGCCGCCGAGTACACCGTGGGCGGGACGTTCGTGGCGCTGAAGGGCTTCGAGTTCTCATACGCCCACGGCCATCGGAACGTCTACTTCGACAACCACGCCATCGAGGACCCATGGCCGCGAGAGAGACTTAACCTCGACGGTGACCGCCCCTTCTTCGAGTATCTGCGCTCCCGCAAGGACGAACTCGTCAGCATCCCGCATCACACGTTGGTCTGGACGGACTGGGATGTCTATGACCGGGAGCTGGAGCCCGTCTGCGAGATCTACTCCATGTGGGGCTGCTCCGAGCGCACGGTCGCCCAGAGCAACACGCTGTGGGACAAGAGCTGCATTCCGGGTGGCGGAGCGCAGGCCGGCCTGGCACGCGGGTATCGGTTCGGCTTCATTGCCGCCAGCGACACGCACTCAGGCTTACCGGGCCGCCAGTACCCGGATCGCTATGGCTTCTGCTTCTCGTACAAGGCCGGGCTGGCGGCGATCCGGGCCCCCGAACTCACGGCCAAGGCGCTCGTTGGTTCGCTGAAGGCGCGGAACTGCTACGCGACGACGGGGGCGCGCATCTACCTTGAGTTCGGCGTCAACGGCCATCGCATGGGCAGCGAGATCGGCGCATCTGGACCGCGCCACATCACCGGCCGTGTCGTTGGCACCGACCAAGTCAGCCGGATCGAAGTCGTGCGGAGCAACATTGACTGGCGGACGCTTGCGCCGGGCAGTGACGACGTGAGCCTCGAACTGATCGACGACGGTCCGCTGACGCCCAACACGTATTACTACCTGCGCGTAACCCAGGCCGACGGCGAGATGGCGTGGTCGAGCCCGGTATGGGTGGACGAGGCCGATTAAGGACATGGCGCGGGCGCAGGGGTCGGCTGGGAAGTGCCATTAGACGAAACTCGGTCGTTCAAGGACCAGCAAGAGTTTGTGTTCACCGCCTGTAGGGGCGCCCCCAATGCGGCCCGCGGGTGCCGGAAGAAGGCGTATGCGCCCATCTGGCGCCCCCACGGGGGGGGACCCCCCTCCCGTCACCCCCCCCTGCGGGTAGCACCCCCCCCTTCCTCCCCCCCGCGGGGGGGGACAGTGGGGGGGGAGAAAGGGGGTGCCCCGTGAGCCTGATGAAATTCCAGACGGTCGAGCGTGACTCGCTCTTCACCCGCCTGGATTTCCGGCCCAAGCTGCTCATCGTCGCGGTCGTCAG
>CBFDAZ010000056.1:0-13881 GCA_965602825.1 uncultured bacterium | reverse complement strand
CGAGACAGCAAGACCCAGAAGAACCGGTCGCGACGACGAAGGCGGGGACGCTTGACTGAGCGTTGCAGGACTTCGAGCTGCTGACGAAGCGCGAGGTTCTCGAGTACCAGGTCAGTCATGTCTCGACGGCCGAAGGAGAACAGCGATAGAAGATGCACCAGGACTCTCATGGCAACGAGGACTACCACCACAAGCCCCAGCAGTCAACGCTAACACGCCGGATGGAGTTTCTGCGAGCGACAGCTCCCCGATGTCCGTGGCGAAGCGCCCCGACGGCCGCATTTGTGATGTGAGTCGCTGACTTCCGTCGGACTCCAGGGAGGAAATGGACCGCCGAGGCCGCACCTCTGGCTTGTGAAGCGGACGGCGCCGAGATTGACGGCGATTCCTCGTTATTTCGTGGCGGCGGGTATGCTGCTCGCGGCAGTCGTGGAAGCGCCTACCGAGCAGAGGCTGGATATGCGAACACTGGAGCAGCGAATCGAGAGGCAGTTCGGCCGGCCCTTTGCGCGGGTGATCTGGACGCGGCACTGGGCCACGTTTGGCGAACGTCGACGGGTGGCCCAGCAGCTTGACTGTTCCCCTGGGGAGCTCTCCGCCGCTGTCGGGCAACACCCGTGGCAGCTTCAGCTGCCGCCGGCGCTGGCGATTGGGGACGACAGACTGCGGAAGGCTGTGCGTTTCGGCGGCGACCCGCCTGCCGAGCTGCACACGGCGGACTTCGTGGCGGACTCCGGGGGCGGTGTTCCGGCCGCGGCCACACGGGTCTCGCTCGTTGCAGACGACTCGGGGCTTCGGTTCGAGTTCGGCTGCGCAGAACCCGCGAGGGATGAGTTGGTGGCACGGGCGACGGAACCGGCTGAGACCTTCAACCGGGCCGTGCTCGACGGGGACGTGTACTTCCTCTATCGGCTGCTACCCACTCTCGCAGCGAAGGCTAAGGACCAGGAACTCGTCGAACGTGCGCTGCATGTCCCTCCGCGTGATCGAAGTGTGTACGAAGACGACTGTGTGTTCGTGCGGCTTACGCCTCTGTCGGTGGGTGAGGACTTCAGCCGGGCGTTCTTGGTGCGCGACCAACGGGATCCGGCGGGTCTGTTGGCTGAGTTGGGGCAAGCGGAGCAAGGGCAGTTGGGGCTCCAGGGCAGCTTCTACACCGTGGCGGTCAATGCGGCTGGGACCATGCATGCCAGCTTCTTCGATCCGTGGGACGGCGGCAGATTCTGGGGGTGCTGGGATCCGTTGGCCAAGGCGAGGGTCGAGCGCGATGCCGATGGGTGGCGGGTGGGCCTCGCTCTGCCATTGGCGGTGTTGGAACCGCAACTGTCCAACGGAGCCGTGTGGGGTGTTGACATCTATCGCCACCGGCGGGCGCGCCACGGACAGCCGGATGAGCTGTCGCGGACGCGCGAGACGATCCTGCTGCGGTTCGACGGAGATGGTCGGCGCGTCGAACGGAGCCTCCGCCGGCTCCGGCCGTTGGACGAGGCGTCCACAGGCAAGTGGCCGGCGATGTGGGAGCGCATCGAAGTGCCTCAGCCGGAGGTCGAGACGACGCTGCTGCCACGCGATCTGAGTGGCGACGAATGGCCCTCGGACACGCAATGGCGAAGGGCACAGCCGCTGACACCGTTTCGCGATCACAGGACGGGAGAGCCGGTGGGCGTCCGGACGGAGGTACGCCTGCTTCAGGATTCGGCGCATCTCCTCGCGCGGTTCGACTGCGTCGAGCCGGACGCCACGCCGCTGCGCTTCGTGACGCGCGAACAGGAGATTGCTGCGTTCCCGCCGGGACACAGAGCGGCGAACTGGCTCGACCGGCGCGAACATTTCGGGGGACCGAAGTGGGGTGACCATGTCGAGGTCCAGTTGGCGCCAGGTCTCGCCGGCACCGATCGGTACCACAACGGGTACTACCTGCTGCTTGTCAACGCGCGAGGGGATCTGCTGGAACGCTACGTCGATCCAGTGGGAGCCTACACCGCGCAGGTGGCAGTCGAGGACTGGAACTCACAGGCCCGAACGCGGGTGACTACCCGCGATGGAGGCTGGTGCGTCGAAGTGGCGATTCCCTGGGCGTCGTTCCATTGTCTGGGTGACTCCGGTCAAACATGGTTCGCCAACTTCCGACGCGAGCGAGCAGGAGGGCGAGGCAGAGGTGCAAGGCAACAGAGCGCTTGGGCCGTGCCGTACGGCACCACGCGCGAGCCGGGCAGCTTCGGTAGAATGCGACTGGCCCTGGCGCCGGGCACGTTGGAAGGCGCGCCAAACCTCCCTCGCCTCTGGCCGGCCGACGTGGAACCTGATCCGATCGAGGCGACCTGTGACCGTTCGCGAGATCGTCTCACCGGCCTGGCTGTCATCGGTGCGGACACGCTTGCCGCAACAGGAGCGCGAGGCACGGTCTTCCGCGGCAACGACGACGGTGAAGACGGCGACGTCGCCGACGCCGGTCACGAGGTGAACCTCGAACGCGTTCAGTTCACAGATGAGAGTCGCGGGTGGGCAGTCGGGGGATGGCTGCGCGACAAGCGGGTCGCCGTCTGCGGTGGCGTGGGCTTGATCCTCGCCACCGATGATGGCGGCCGCACGTGGCGGCCGCAGTGGCGCGCGAAGGGGCCGTGGCTGTACGACCTGCACTTCGTCACTTCGCAGGTCGGATTCGTCTGCGGCGGCTACGGCACTGTGCTGAAGACCATCGATGGCGGTGCGACGTGGCACGGGCCGCTGGCGACGGGCACGAATGACTGGCTCTATGGGATCCGCTTTGCCGACGAGCGCCGAGGATGGGCTGTCGGCGCCAACGAGGCGATCCTGCACACTCGCGACGGTGGGAGCACTTGGCAGCGACAGACGGCGGACCGCTGGCGAAGGCCGCGATTCGTTCGTGAGCGCTTGCGAGCTGTCTCCTTTGCTGATGCGGAACACGGTTGGGCCGTCGGTGGACACGGGACCATTCTCCACACTGGCGACGGCGGCTCGCATTGGAAGCGTCAGAAGCTGCCGCTGGACGACGAGACGGCCGATCTCCTGGCGCTACGGGACGTGCACTTCGTCGACCGCGACGTCGGGTGGGCTGTAGGCGAAATCGGGAGCGTGGTGCTGCGCACCGAGGACGGCGGTCGACATTGGGCGCTTGAGTCGACCGGCTTCCGCGGCGGACTGTTCGGGGTGCGCGCCGCCGACTGCAATCGCGTCTGGTCGGTCGGCGAGAAGGGCGCTCGCCTCGCGTCCACGGACGGCGGCCGCACATGGGATGTGACCGCTGCGGCCAACCGTCCGACCTGCTTGTTCCTCACGCCCCACGATCACCACGTCAACACCATGGCGTCGCTATTCGCGGCGACTGCAGATTCGCTCGACTGGTCCGTACTGCGCCCCTCGCGAGGTGGGTTCTTCTTCGAGCCGTTCATGGACCATCACGAACAGCGGTGGATCGCCGGCACGCAATCGCTTGGCGCCACGATGATCCGGCAGTTCACCGACTTCACCGGTTCACGTCGACGAAAGCCCCACTTCATCCACCACGCCTACCAGATCTACGGCGGGACTGAGCCACTGACGCAGAGACTGGTGGCGCTGATTCGGTTGCTGCGGCCGGAGGCGATTCTCACCGAGTTCCCTGTCTTCGCGGAGAACTACTGGGCCTGGGAGACGGCACTGCTGCCGCGATGCGCGCAGGAAGCCTACTTCGCTTCCGGCGATGCCAAGCGCTTTCCTGAGTTGTCGGCCCTTGGCCTCGATCCCTGGCAGCCTGCCGAGCTGTACTCGCTCCCATCGTGGTCCGATCGGATCTACGGGGCCGCCGAGGCGACGCACACGGTCGAGGTGCAAGATGGCCCTTCGCCACGGTTGGGCCGTTCGCGGCTGGACGCCGTCCAGCGCTCGATGGCGTGTTGGGAAGGTCTCATGGATCGCGGCACCCCGGAGCGCAAGCGGTGGTGGCGAGGGAAGATGGACCTGCACCTGGTGCATCGTTCTCGCGAAGGCGAAGGGCTGTCGCGCGCGGTAGCGGGGATGGTGATGCGTGAAAATCAGTGATGCGCCCGTGGTTGCAGCCGCCGAGGCCGTGGAAGCACCTGCTGAAATGCGCTCACGCAGGGGGGCATACCCAACCCGCCCGCCGTGCTGGTGTCACGTTGTGCGCAGGCCAAGGCGGTCCATGAGCGTGCCCTCAAAGGAACCGCGATGGTCCAATCCCCCCTCGAGACACGGCGCGAATACGTTCGCGAGCTAAGCAAACTGAAGCTGTGGTACGTGTGGTGGCTGCGGAAACAGGGGGAAGCCGACTTCGAAACGGCGATCACGAAGCGCGTGGGCCTCTGGCAGATGACGCTGTTCTGGGAAGGGCCGGCCGGCCAGCGGCCGGAGGAATCGCCTGGATGGCGGGAGCTGGCGATGGCCCTGCGGGAGGTCTTTGACGCACACGACAGCGCGGCCGGCAGCAGTGCGGTTGAGCGGGAGGGTCTGGCGCTTCTCAGCCCGCACCTGGAGGCAGCCCTCGAGCGTGACCTGTCCGTGGCCGCGCGCTGGCTTGAAGACGCCATTGGCTGCTTCAGCTACGAGTTCCGGCCCTTCTATGCTGAGCCTGAGTCCGACGACCATCTCACGTTGCACGTCCGCAACGCGCACCAGCCCGACTCGCCGTTCCAGCACGCCTCGGAGTTGGTCGCGAACCTCCAGCAGGTCGTCTCCCGCGCCGAGAGCGAACGCCCCGAGGTTGAGTGGGCTCAATGTGCAACCTGGCTGAACAGCCTGCCTCCATTCGCCCGCTTGTTTCCGCCGGTCTGGACCGAGACTTCCCGCCTCGGTGCGCCCGGCAACCACACTGGTTGGTGGGGCCAGTTCATGGACCGCCGTGGCGGCTTCCACGCAGCAAACGCTCGGCGGCTTCGCGAGACGGGGCAGTTCCCCTACACGCATCGACTGTGCCGCTGCCCGGTCACGGACCTGCGTCGTCACCTGGCTGAACTCGCCCACGACCGGTAGCGCCAGAGGAGCACCCAAGTGAGGAAGACCTGTGCATGCCTATCTATGTCGTGCCTGCTGGCAACGGCTTCGGCGCAGCCGAACCTGATTCGCGGGAGCAGCAAGAAGGACGGAACAATGGACTGGATTCCCTCGAAGAACGTCTCGCTGGAGATCTCCTCCGAGCGCACCTATTCGGGTAAGGCCGCCGCCAAAGTGACCTGGCAGGATGTCCGGGAGTTGCGTGACTGGGCGCAGAGAGGGAATCTGCTGCGTAGTCGGGATAACCCCCTAAGCGCGCCCCTCAAACGGGATACGCGGTACCGTTTCCATTGCTGGGTCTTTGTCCAGGAGCTTCAGATCACGCCGGAATCCAGGGAGTGGCGGGCCGAGTACCCCGAGGGCATGTACGACGAGCCGACGGTGACCATCGGGTGCCAGGGCGGCGCATGGAACTCCGGCATGCCGTGGGCGGCGTACGACATGACCAAGCCGCGGACCTGGCAGGAGCTGAGCTTGGAGTTCGTGACGCCGTTCAATGTCGGGGGCGGATTCGCGCTGCATGTGGATGTGTATCCGTGCCAGGGCGAGCGCGTGCGGATGTGTTCGAATGGGGTGATGTTCTTGGAGGGCGAGTCACTTGAGGAGTGCGCCACACGGGTTGGCTTCACGCGAGTGTCGCAGCCAATCACCATTGACGGCGAGCTCGGCGATTGGTGGGAGACCAATCCTGTCGTCGTCACAGGCGACCAGGCTGTGACGGGCGACTCCGTGCCCAATCGCAGTGGGTCCGGCATCTTCTACACCATGTGGGACGAGCAGCATCTGTTCTTGGCCGCGAAGGTGGTGGACGCTGACTTCGACCCGGCACGCGACGGCATCGCCGTGTGGCTGGAGGGCAAGGAGCACCTCGTCACGGCCGACACTTCGCCGGCAGGATGGCAAGCGGCGGCAAAGCAAGTGGAGAACCTGGGCGCGAGCACGAACATGTACCGGGTCGTCAATCAGTTTGGCGAGGACGTGCGGGGAGGCAACGGCTACGTGCTTGAGGTCGCCGTGCCCATATCTGCGTTGGGTGCTCCGCCCAAGCAAGGGCTCGAGTTCGAGCTTGCGCTGGAGATCCTTCACGCCGGCCGCGGTGGCGCCCTGCGCCGGCTGCGGTTCCCCTGCAGCCCCCCGGATGCGGCTGGGAAGCCTGCGTTGTCTGCCAGGGCCATTCTGGCCAACGAGAAGGGGCAACTGCGTGGGGGCGAGTATCCGGTCCACGCAATCACCGACGCCGGCAACGACCGCCGCAGACCGCGCCCTCTGGCGCTCAAGAACGTGACGTCCCGCGTGCTGCGCCAGGGCAGGATGGGGTACCCGCACGCACCGTACCAACGGGGCTCGGGGAACGGAGTCGACGCGGTCGTCAGTTGGACCACGTCGGCCAACGCCTCGGGAGTTGTCGAGTATGGCCTGGACGAGTCCTACGGGGAACGCGCGGAGGGCCTCAATGGGATTGGCGACGCCTCGGGCCTCGCCATGCGGTCGGTCCTGCGCGACCTGGAGCCGAACCGTCGCTACCACTGCCGCGTCGTCGTGCGGGAGAACGCCGACTCCCCGCCGATCTCGGGGGAACCCTTCATTCTGGACACGAGCCTGCCCCTTCTCCCCGGTGTCGAGCGCAAGACGATTCCGCTGGTCGTCCGCGAGACGGCCGGCATCGCGCGCGAGCGGTGGCCGGTCACCAGCGGCATTCCCTTCCCCGAGGGACAGCTTGGCGGCGTTGAGAACCTGCGTCTACTCGGCGAGAACGGCCACCCCGTGCCGGCACAGCTTCAGGCTCTGTCGGAATGGCCCGACGGATCCGTCCGCTGGGCGTTGCTGGACTTCCAGGCGGCGGTGCCCTCGGGTGGTGAGAGCAAATACACGCTCGAGTACGGAAGCTCGGCCCGCGTGAAGGCGGCCGAGACTCTGTTGACTGTCACGGAAGACGACGAGCGCCTCCAGGTTGACACTGGAGCGATCGCTTTCACTCTCAGCAAGACGGAGTTCCGGCTGTTCGACGAAGTCCGGGTAGGCGACCGACGCGTAGCCGGCCCCGGCGCTCTGCGCATGACGGACGCCCAAGGCCGAGAGTATGTCGCCCGGCGGCCGGACACGGTTAAGGTCGAGGAGCTGGGGGCGTTGCGGGCCTGCCTCCGTATGGCGGGCAGGTTTGTGGACAGCGATGGACAGCCTTGGTTCGACTACGAAGTGCGCGTCCATGCCTATGCCGGGCTCCCGTTCGTCCGGATCGTCCACAACTACACTTGCCGGGCAAAGGGCGAGACGAGCTATGCGTTCGTCGAGCGCCGCAACCCGGAGCCCGTGTCGGTCGGCTCCATGGGTCTGGAGTTGACACTGGCAGGCGCAGGCAGCGATGTTCGCGTCGGCACGACGACAGGCGACGAGGTCTCGCTGCCCCTTGCCGACGGAGAGCCGCTCGAAGTGCGTCAACGGTATGAAGCCGAGGGGAGCATCGGCGAGCGTGCCTGCGGGCGCCTGCCCGGCTGGGCCGACCTCGGCGACGTGCTCATTGCCGAGCGAGACTTCTGGCAGTTGTATCCAAATGCCATGACATTCCGGCGGCGAGGCGAGACCCGTCTGGTGCGCTTGGACTTGCTACCCGTGATCTCTGCGGCCGACTATCCCTCCGAGCCCGACACCGTCGAGGACTGGGTGTGGGGTCATCTGCGCGACGGGGTCCACCGCCTGCGCCACGGCGAAGGGCGCTGCCACGAGTTGTTCCTAACCTTCAGCGAGGCGGGCCCGCAGACGGCCGCCGCCCAACTTGCCGAGCCGCTCATGGCGCGGGCCGAACCCGCCTGGTATGCCGACACGGGTGCTTTCGGGAACTTCCATCCGCAGGACAAGCGGTTCGCCGAGTACGACAACGCGTTCGACAGAGGGTTGAGTGGCATCTTGTCCAGGCGCGAGTCGGAGAGGCTCTTCGACGGTCGCTTCGGTCTGTACGGTATGCGGAACTTCGGCGACCATTTCGGTTCCGACGGGATGAACTGGGACAACCTGGAGTACGACTTCAGCCACTGCTGCCTGACCCAGTACATGCGCACAGGCGAGACGGACTTGCTCCGGATCGGGCGTGAAAGCCACCTGCACAACCGCGACGTCGACTGCGTCACCCTGGGTGAGGGGTTCGAGCGACTGTGCGCCCACACCGGCGACCACAACAAGCAACTGGCCGGCATCGGGCACACGTGGTGCGAGGGCGCTTGGGAATACTACTTCCTCACCGGCGACCGCCGCAGTGCCCGCAAAGCCCTCGGAATCAGCAACGATCTGGCGTACCGGATTGGGGGTCTGTGCGCAAATGGGGCGCCCGGGGCGGCGGGTAGCCGTGACTACGGTTGGTCGGTCATCGGCTTGGTTGCCGCCTATCGCGCCACCGCCGACCCGCTCTACCTGAACGCAGCCCGGGAGATCCAGGAGGTGGTCGTGCGAACGCAGCACCCTTTCATGGGCGGCTGGATCAATCGGTTCTCTACCGGGCATTGCTTCCACGCTCCGGCCCACTCTGGCCGCGTCTACTTCATGCAAGACATCGTGCTCAATGGGCAGATCCTGTTCCACCAGATCACTCAGGACCCCGATGTCGAGGCGTGCCTGGTCAACGCCTGCCGGGGCACCATGGACGAGATTCGTGAGCAACGAGCGAGGGGTCTGCCGGGCATGGGCTACACCACCTGCCCGTTCCTGCTCGTGCCTGGCCCCTGGTACCCTGGCAGGATGAAACACGGCCACGGCGCTCCAACGCGGTACCTGGCGATGTACTATGCCGCCGCACTGCCAGGCGGAGAAGACTTGTCGGAAGCGCTGTTCGACAGGTGGCCGGACTCCGGACAGCTCTGGGGCGGTAGCTTCTCCGATCAGGGAAAGATGTTCGCCCAGGGCACCCGCTGGGCACCCCGACTCATGCACTGCATTGCCGGCCTGCCGGAAGCTCCCCGGCCGGAGGCGGACGCCCAGTGAGGCGAAGGAGAACGTCATGAGACGCACGATTGCCTGGACAATGGCACTGTTCGCAGTGGCAGTGTTGCCGGATGTGCTTACTTCGTCTCCGCAGCGATCGGCATCGCCGTATCGGGGTCGTACCGATACGTCTCCGTGACCGTCCGCGGTGGCGTCTCGTCGTGGTGGACGTACGTCACCGTCAGCACGCCCTCGCGCACATTGTCGTCGGCGCTTGCCGTCACCAGCCGGTGCTCGTCCCCAACTACCTCTACCGCCACGGAGGGATCGCCCGTGTCCCGGTCCGGACGCAGTTGCACCGTGGGCCCGCCAGGGCGATGCAATTCGAGGTTGCGATCGGGCGTGATGGTCAATTCCAGAACGCACCGGCCATCGGGCAGCGTCAGCTTGCACATCTCGCCGACGCCGTGCCGCTTGTGCTCGCCATGGCACTGCCAGTCGTTGTGGGTGATGCGGCCCTTGTCGTCGAGGCGGTAGTGGGTCACCTGTACATCGTCCCACTTCTCCCAGTTCATCATGATATGGAAGTGCGGCGGGTGGTCTACGTGGCCGCGGGGGAAGTTGGTCTCAAAGCCGTAGAGGTTGAACTGCTCCTTGAAGCCTCGGTCCTCGCCAGTCAGGCCCAGCCGGATCAGTGCTTGTCGCGCGGCGCACAAGTGGTTGAGATGCGACCGGACACCGGCTTCCGGCCAGGGGCCGTCGGCATAGGCGCCGGCTCGCCGAGTCTCGTTGTTGTGGAAGACGAGGAAGTTGATGCCCGGCTCGGCTGGAAGCCGTTGAGTCAGCTTGGCCGGATCGCCGTGCGACGTGCCGAGGCGGAAGCGGAAGCCGGCGGGCGTGCGCTCAACTGCGCAGTCTTGTTTGCCGGTGAGCACGCGACGGACGGGGTGTTCGGGCCACTTGACGTGGATCCACGGTTCCTCCTCGGGAGAGCATACGCGGAGGTTGAAGAGGAATCCGTGCGGCGTTAGCGCCGTGTACTTGTCGTGCCCTGCGTGACCCAGCTCTCGGTGGCGCACGGCGCCGGGCGAGCCGACCCGGATCAACGGCTCTCGGTCCACCGGTGTCGGCTTGCTCTGGATGAGATGCACGCCGATTAGGGGGCAGCCGCTCATCTCTTCGCGCCTTGCGGCGAACCACGCCGACACGGTGGTCGCCGCGGGTGCCACTACGTCTCTGCCTCGGTCCGCCCGGGCGGCAGCCCTCACTCGCTCGGGATCATCGCACAGAAGCCACTCCACGCCCATCTCCAGATACTCCGAACCATCGCCTACTGCGAGCTCGTTGGCGGAAGGCCGCACCGTCACCCCGTACTCGCGGCAAAGCGCTACCTTTTCCGCGTCCAGCCCTTTGGTGCATAGCATCTCGATCCCGATCCCGCACGCCAGCCCCAACGCCTCTCGATAGTCCCCCAACTGCGCCTGGCGGTCGAGCCAGACCCAGTCGCCAGCGTCGTTCTGCCGTCTGCCCAACGTGTTCTGCGGCCACTCGCAGACGAGGTCCGGGCGGCGCCGCTTGACCTCGACGAGGTCGTGGATGTCACTGCTCATCACGATGCATCGGTCGGCGAGGTCGTGGTCGGTGATGAGCTTGAGGATGTGCTCGACCGGAGTGTCCTTGAGGTCCAGATGGAAGCCGACCCGGTCTCGGAACTGCCCGATCACTTCGGCAGCGTCGAGAACTCGCAGGTCGGTCCAGTTCCTTCCGCCCGCCTCAGCGCTATAGCGCAGTTGCGAGATGGCTTCCCGATCCAGCTCACTCCACCGCACGACTCCCTCATCGCCGAGCCCAAACAACGTCCGAGGCGCGCTCGAGTCGTGCCAGAGCACCAGCCCGCCATCGGCAGTCGGCCGAAGATCCACCTCGACCAACGGCACGCCCAGGTCCACCGCATGTTCGATGTTCGGCAGTGAGTTGTCTGGTGCGAAGACGCGTCCGCCGGCGCGATGGGCCGAAATGAGGAGTGGTCTCGGTGTCATCTCTCCAGCGTGCGCGAGGCGCTGAACCAACAGCACACCAACAGCCAAGACGATCGACCAGGAGTGGTTCATCGTTTGGTCCTCTAGCGAATCGACGCTCTGTGCGTTCCTGGTTGGCGAGCCAAGTTCAGACTCCTTCTGACCGTCGTCAAGATTAGTGCTGCGCGCTATGGGGAGATCAGCCGCGCGAGGATCATCGAGAGGAGCAGCTTGACCGGCAGTCCAGTGGGGGTGTCCGTAGGAGGATTGACCCGCAGTGGCACGAAGTCAACCGTTGCCGTGCCCCGGTCCGGGGCGCCGGACTGCCCGGTGGCCGGGGAGGTGATGAGCAAACGTCGCCCGTCGACTGGAGCTGACGGCCCGTGACATGGACAGCCGTTGTGCCGCTGCTTGTTCTGGCCGGCGGCGTTGCGTCTGCCGCCCAGACCCTCGAGTCTGCTGCTCTTCACGTCAGCATCGCCAGTAGCGGCGACGTCACGATCCGCGACAAGCGGACGGGCGTAGTCTGGCGGCAAGTGCCACCGAGCGAGGAAGCCGGCTGGCCGAAGGGCGGCCCCATCGTCGGCGGGCCAATGCCGGTACGTCGCTTCGATCCCGATCGGCTGCCGCAGATTACCTCGGTCGAGGTCGCGGGTAGATCGATCCGGCTGCGCGCCAAGTGGCGAATCCCCCTGGAGATTCGCTGGTCGCTGACCGGGCCGGACGAAGTGCAGGTCGACATCGACAGCCTCGACAAGACGACGCCGTGGGAGGGCCCATGGGAAGGTCCTATGCTCGCTTACCCGCCGCCGTGCTACGCAAGCGGCCACGCCGACTTCGCTGTCGTCTGCGAGGACGAGGGCGCCCTGTACCCGACGGCCGAGACCGACCCGGAGGCGGATCACATCCGGTTCCTGCAGAAGCGTCTCGACATCAATGTCAGCATGCCTTGGTGGGGTGTGGTGGGAAGTGATTTCGAGACGGGCATGATGACCCTCGTTGATACCTCCTTCGCGGCCGCTTCGAAGATGGTGCTCTGCGATACGCCGGACGGGAAGCGGGCGCTGCCGACAGTGCTGTGGCTTCGGTCTCGGGGCAGCTTTGGCTATCCGCGTCGGCTGCTGCTCCATTTCCCGGCGGCGGGCGGGTACGTGGCAATGGCAAAGCGGTTCCGCCGGCGGTTGGTGGAGACCGGCGAGTTCAGCACCCTTGCCGAGAAGGCGAAGCGCGTCCCGGCTGTGGCGAAGCTGAGAGGCGCCCTCGACCTCTGGGTCTTCAAGCCCAAGGAACCGCTGGAAGTCGCGGACATCGAGCGAATCCATGACTGCGGCTTCGGCAGGCTGCTGCTGCAAGTCTTCTCGAGTTGCCAGCCCAAGCCCGAAGAGGCGTTCACTCCTGCAGCGCTGCGGAAGGCGCACGAGTACGGCTACTTGACAGGGCAGTATCACCTCTACAGTTGGGTGTATGAGCCGCGCTATCGGAACGACCCTGAGCTGAGGAAACAGTGCATCCGCGGACCCGGCGGCTACGAACCGCGACACAGTGCCATGTGGGGCGATCACCTGCTCTACTGCCCCGGCGTGCTGAACGGCATCCTCGGCTCCATCGCCGACGAGGAGCGCGCCTACGGCCTTGACTCGCTCTTTACCGACACCACCACGGCCGGCGGCTCCGTGCGCGACTGCCATGATGTCGACCACCCGTTGACCCGGGAGACGGCAACCTCGGCGATCCGCGCGGCGTTGGACGCGGTATCGACGAGGAACATGATCGTCGGTTCCGAGCGTGGCTTCTGGTGGGCGGCGAAGAGCGTGCACTTCTTTGAGGGCGTGGAGACGCTCATCAGCTACTTCCACCACTTCACCGGCCCCACAGTCCCACTACACCACGCCGGCCCGTTCCGCAAAGACCTGGCAGGCTACGACCGGTACATGGTGGGCCACAACTACGGGCTGCAGAACCGCGTGCCGCTCTTCCAACTCGTGTTCCACGACTCCGTTGTGTGCATGCGCCGCTGGAATGACCACCACCCTCGCGACGAAGACCTGTGGCGGATCATCGACCTGATCAGCCTCTGCTACGGCACACCGCCCATCATCTGCTTCCATCACAGAGCTGGCCCCCATATCCTGCACGACGACTACGCGCCCTACCGGGAGCGGTTCCTGCGCACGTACCGCGACGTCTGCAGTTGGCACCAGGAGGTCGGCTTCGAGGAGATGACAGGCCACCGGTTCCTATCACCTGACCGGCGAGTCCAGGAGACGCGGTTCGGTGCCGAACACTGCATCGTGGTGAACATCGGCGCCGACGAGTGGCGCGACCCCCGTGGCTTCGTGGTGCCGCCGAGGGAGTACCACCTGGTGCGCAGGTAGCCTGTGATGGGATGCCAGCCCTACCCGGCCCGCTGGGTCAAGCCGGAAGGTTCGTATCTCAGGGGAAGCACGGGCGAACTGGCGGGCGATGTGTGGCAGGATGCCGAACTCACATTTGTCCCGGCGAAGGACGGCGTGGTATCCCTGCGGATCAGGGGGCGCCCCTTTGCGAGCGCGGGCGACAACGAACTCCTTCCGGTCTGGACATACTTCGACGACGTGGCTGTGGAGGGCGCCGACCTGACCAATGGCGGCTTCGAGGAGGTAGGCGCGGAAGGTCTCCCGGAAGGCTGGAAGTACTACACGCCGTCACATACCCAGGTCTTGCCGCTCGTGATCGCCGAGGAAGGCGCCGCGCGCGCGGGGCAGCGCTGTGTGAAGGTTTGGTACAGCGGGGCCCTCTCCTACGACCTGCGGGTCGAGGCCGGGAAGCAGATCGCGGTCCGAGCTAAAGCGAGAGGCGAAGTCGGGCAGTGACGTCCCGTGAGGCCCCAGGATTGATCTGCGCTGGTGTCCCACCGGTTAACTCCATCCGCGCCGGTTGAGGGCTGTGATTAGGAGCGGCG
>CBFDAZ010000055.1:0-13890 GCA_965602825.1 uncultured bacterium | reverse complement strand
CCTGGGTGCCGCTGAGGATCTGGACCTCGGTGTTCTTGTCCAGGCGCAGGATCGAGCGGTCGTCGAACTGCAGCTCCAGCCGGCCGGTCGCCTTGGTGCGAACCGTGCTGCCGGCCGTGACGCGCATGTCGAGACGGGCGGGCAGGGGCCTGGCGCTGCCCGGGGGCACGACCTCAGCCTGGCCTTCGAGCGCCGTGATGGTGGCAACCTGGGTGGCAGGTGTCTGGGCGGCTGCGTAGCAGAACCCTGCCGCCAGTAGTGCGAGGCATGCTGCCGAGAAGGAGAGTGCGCTTGTGCGATGGGCGGGAGCCGTCTGCAGCATGGTGTGTGCGCCCCCAGACGGAGCGAGAGTGCTCTGCTACTGGTGACTGCCCCTGATCATCTCAACGTGCTCTGGCTTCAGTCGCCCGACGAGGGTGAAGTGGAAGCTGCGGAACACCCACGTCTTCGCGGCTCCGCGGTGTCGGCCGGGCTGCTTGTCAGGAGGCTTCCAGTCCGGTGGCAGTCTCCGCTGGAACATGGAGAACGAGTCCAGGCCGTTCGTGTAGCGCAGCAGCAGGACCGGGCGTCCATCGTGCTCGTGCACACACACCGAACCGTCGAGCAGCTCGAAACCTCTTGGCACCCGAGAGGGCGGGATGGCCTCGAATCCTGTCTGTTTCTGCGCGTCTGCCAGGGTTCCGCAGAAGCGGGGCGCCGGCGCCACATGCGGCCGCAGGTTCGGCGGTGGCTGGAACCGGAAGATCCCGGGCTGCAGCTTCGGTGCCAGGTTGATTCGGTCGAGGGCCGTGACGTACGTGACCCGCCCGTCCTGGGCGTAGCGCTCGGACTTGAGCTCGACGTAGCTCCCCTGGTCGATCCAGAGCTTGCGAACCGGGGCCAGGTCTCCATCTCGGCGCGCGATGCGAATGCGGTAGGCTGGGCGACCGGCGATGGTCTCCTCGCCCTCGAGGGAGACCGCGAAGTTACGGGCCAGGATCTTCAGCGTCGCCAGGTCGCGCTCACGGCGCTCCTGCGGCGTTGGGAGGGGGCGCTGGAGCAGGCGACCTCGCGTGACGAAATGCTCCCACTGATTGTGACCATCGGAGACCTTCCGCACGATCACTCGCCCCTCCGCGTCGAGCAGCTTCACCTGTTCCTTGCCGCCCTGCTTGCAGTGGACGACCCGTTTCATCTTCCGGGGCTCCTGGTCCCCGAATCGGGCGGTGATGCTGGCCTCACCCGAGTAAGTGACCTCGCCGCGGGCCAGGGTCGCCTTCCGGAGAACCTCGAGCGCCTTGTTGCCAGCCGCGATGACAAGGCCCGGGCCGAGCACGACGACGGCTGTCGCGACAATTGCGCCCAGAAGCAGCCTGCTCGACCACCTATTGTGCCACAAAGCGCTGCGTTCCACTCTATGTTGACCTCTGGCGACCAGGCGGGATCAAGGCCCGTACGAGACGAACTGGGCCTCGTCCGGTGTTCCGAAGGCACGGTTCTCGTCGAAGCTCTCATGGATCAGTACGCAGGATGCCACGTAGTCATCGGGCGGGAGCTCGACGATGCCGCGGTCTGGCGGGGAGTAGGCTCGGGCCACCATGACTTGCTGCTGGGGGCGCTCGGGAGTCATGCCCGGCCCGTATAGGGTAAGCGTCCCGATGCCGACGCACAGAAGCAGGAGTACGGTGGCCGCGGCCGGTGCCCGCCAGTCGGCCGGCCGGAAGCTCCACCACAGCCTCTCGAGCCACCCCACATGGTTCTCCCGCAGGCGGGCCGAGATCGCGGAGAGAACTCGGGGCGGAGGGTGCAAGGGCGGAAGCCCGGCGACCAGCCGGCGAGTGCGGACCAGCTCTCTCGTTGCGCGGGCACACGCCGGGCACTCGTTGAGGTGGCGCTCGAGCGTCTCGCGCTCCTCTGCGCTTGCCGTGTCGTCCACGTAAGATGCGATGAGTTCCTTGTACCGGTTGCAGGTATCCATGGCTGCTATCCTCAAGCGGGCTCCTCTACGTACGGGCGCAACAGGTCTCTCAGGCGGGCCCGTGCGTTGAACAGGCGGCTCTTGACCGTGCCGAGCGGCAGGTTCAGCGTGTTGGCGATCTCCTCGTACGTCAGCCCCTGCAGGTCGAACAGGATCACGACCGACCGGAGTTTGGGCGACAACTCGGCGATCGCTCTGCCGACCTCCTGGCGCAGTTCGTCAACCTGGGCCAGGTCCTGCGGATCATTGGTGTGGTCGGCGACGTCCCGCGTGATCTGTCCCTCATCGGCCTCCAGAGGATCGTCGAGGGAGCGGGCCCGGCCTCCCTGGCGCCGCTGCCGGCGCAACGCGTCCACGCAGATGTTGGTCGCGATACGATAGAGCCACGTCTGGAACGTGGCGCCGCCGCGGAACGAGCCGATAGCCCGATGGGCTCGCAGGATCGCGTCCTGGGTCAGATCCTCGGCCTCGATCGGGTCCCCCGTCATTCGCGCGATGTAGTTGTACATGCGCGGCATGTGGGGCTGCACGAGTTGCTCGAAAGCGGCTGCATCGCCCGCCTGGGCCCTGCTCAACAGGGCCGTGACCTGGTTGTCCGACATGCAGAGCGTGGCTCCCACAGAGCGTTAGACGAACTGCGCCGTCCAAGGTTCAGGCCCGCGCGGCGACATCAGCGGTCGACATCGGGGCCCCCTGCCTGCTCCCCGACATCGCCGATGTAGATGTAGCGGTCGAAGAGCTTCTGGTAGTCCGACCATCGGTTCCCCGAGCCGGCTCCCTCCTCTACGACGTGGCTGAAGTACTGCACGTGAGCATCCAGGTTGTCCGCGTAGTGCAACGCGCATGCCTCAGCGGTCATGGGGACAATCGGCGCGCCGTATTCCTTCTGCCCATGGTGGCTGAGCAGCATGTGCATCAACAGATCGGAGAGCTCAGGTGGGAACCCTTCCACCTGCTGAACGCGGTCACAGACCATTCGGTCGGTCAGGACGGTGTGGCCGAGGAGCCGCCCGGTGTCCGTGTACTCGATGGCAACCGTCGTCTCGAGCTCCTCGATCTTGCCGATATCGTGGAGCAGGGCGCCGCAGATCAGCAGGTCGCGGTCAAGCTGCGGGTGGCTCTCGTGGAGCGTTAGCAGGACGCGTAGCACGCTCACCGTGTGTTCGAGCAAGCCGGAGACGAAGGAGTGGTGCAGCGCCTTGGCACCGGCGGACTCTGAGAAGCGCGTGCGGAACTCGGGATCGCCGAAGAACGCCTGCAGCAGGGCCTGAAGGTGCAGGTTCTCGACTTCGCCGATCGCTGCGTCCACCTCTTCCATCATCGCCAGCGGGTCGCGCCGGGAGGCCACCAGGTAGTCGCTCAGCTCGATCTCCCGGCTGTCACATGTCGTGGCCTGATCGACGATCAACTGCAGCTTGCCCTGGTACTCGTCAACACGGCCTCGGACGTGGACGACGCTCCCCGGCGCGAAGACCGCGGCCAGTTGCTCCGCGTTGTCCCACACGCGCGCCGCTATCTCCCCGGTCCGATCGGCCAGGGCGGCATTGAGATACTTACCGGGTTTGCTGCGGAAAGGCGCCAGAGAGCTCGACTTCACCGCGAACGTCGATTCTACCCTCGCGTTGGCTACCAGATCAGCCACGAATTGCTTTGCCACGGCGCTCAACTCCCTTCGGCTGTACGGGTCGGCGGGCCCTGACGAGCGGCCCGGTCAGGATGGCAGTTCAGGAAGACAGGGCGCCACACTGCGCCGTCGTGCTGCAGCAGGGAGATGCTGCCCGTCTCGGCCCCGAAGGCCGATCGGCGGGTCACTGGAAGACCGATCGCCGGCAGCACTGCATTCTTGATGACCCCCTCGTGGGTCACCGCAATGGCGCTGCGTCCGGCCCAGCCGTTCGCGATCAGTTGCAGGAAGAGGCCGGTTCTCGCCGCGAAGGCCTCCATTGTCTCTCCCAGCGGGGCGGGTTGGTCCCAGTCCGGTTGGCTGTCGGAACGGTTCCGCCGGATCTGCTCTGCCGTTAGTCCCTGCCACGTCCCCCAGTTCCGCTCATCGAGGAGCGGCGACACCAGAACGCTGCGTTCGGGGACGACGAGGGAGGCGGTGCGCTGCGTACGCGAGAGGGTCGACGCATAGACAGCCGCGATGTCCGCTCCACGGAAGTAGGCGGCCGCCTGCAGGGCCTGGTGCTCGCCGAGCGGGCTGAGTGGGACATCGACCTGGCCCTTCAGTCGGCTGTCCTCATCCCAGACTGTATGGCCGTGTCTGACGAGGTATAGGCGTGTCATAGCACACTGAATCACACTAACCCAGCACGGGGGCGTGCGTTCCGTCCGGCTGCACGAAGAGCTGTCCGATCCGGACTTCGGTTGCGGTCACGCCTGCCGGTTGACAGAGGCACACCAGCCTGCCTGCACCGGAGTCCAGCGAGACCAGAGCGCCCAGGCTCAGCAGGTGGCCTGCGGCGTCGTTGAGACCAAGGAGCAGGCCTGAGGGCAGGACGGGGAGTTCGTCCTGGAGTTCCTGCGGCCCCGAGATAGCGACCTCCCTCAAGTCCAGCTCACACTCGATGGCGGACTCAAATGCCGACCGGAGGGCGGACTCGCGGAACGCCCGGCGGTCGCCTTGCGAGCGGCGGGTCACCACGGCGGCCGGACGCAGTTGGTGGAGCGGGAAGTCGGGCAGCCCGCGCCAGGCCCGGCGAAAGGCCCGCAGTTCGTCCGCGGCCTCGATCAGTACGATGTGGGCCTGGCCGATCGCCCGGGCCTTGGCCAGCTTCAGGGCGATGGCATCCTGCCCCGAGATCCACCCAGTGGTGTCGACAACGACTCTGTCGGCCCCAGCGCCCTGCACGGAGCGCAGCGCGGCCGAGAAGGCGCCCAGGCATTGTGGCACCGCTCGCCCGGGCGATACGTCGCCCACGAAAAACGCCATCTCCCCGCCGTGGTCCAGGTGTTCGGGCCGCGCGCAGCCGACGGTCGCGGGAGGCCCGAGCTGTGATTGGCCCACGTCGGCGTCGATCAGCCACGCTCGGCATCCGGCGGCGGCGAACTGCCCCGCGAGCCACCGGCAGAAGGTGCTCTTACCGACATCGGTAGCGCCGATCACGAGCGCGTTGGGCGGGCCGCTCAGTAGCTCCGGTCGAATGGCATCCCAGGTCTCGGGGACTTCAGGCGTGTGCATGGGATCGCCTGCTCTCTTCTGTGCGCTACCGTTCGCCTCCTTCGCTGACCGATGAGCCGCGGCAGCGAGGAGATGGGACTGAGAGGAACGTTCTACAAGGTGGTACATCCCTCTTGTGGAGGTGGCTCGCGATGCCTAGCAGACTGAAGGTGGTCATCGTAGCTCTCGCGGGCGTGGCAGCCGGGGTCGTTGCGGTGTGGCACTTAGCACCAGACCGCCGCAGCCCGGAGCAGCAGATCCTCAACGCGCTCGTTGACATCGAGAGAGTGATCGAGGAGAAGAAGGTGCGCCACTGCATGAAGTACGTGTCCGAATCGTACACGGATGCCAGTGTGGAGAGCAAGCGGGAGCTTACCCGGCTCGTCATCAGCGGGCTGCGGGAGCCGGGGCAGTTTGACCTCATCCTGCAGCCCGACCAGCCCGTCGTGCGCGGGCTCGAGGCCACCGTGGATGTGCGGGTAGATTTCGCCGTCATCCGGGGCCAGGCCGAGCGAAGGGTGCCGCCCTTCGACGTCCAGACGCGCTGGGTCAGGGAAGGGCGCAAGTGGAGGGTCATCGAGGCGAAGGGCTACATGGAGGCCGATGGGGCGTTCGTCGAGAGCTTCTGAGCGGCGTATCGGTTCGGCCCGGGTAGCGGGGCTGTGTCTCGGGATGGGGTGGATGGGCAATCTGACTCCGGGACACGGCCCCGATTCCGTGTGTCACGCTGCCTCGTCGGCGTCCTTGACCCCCGCCGAAGGGGGCGAGGGTGGCCCCCAGACGGGGCGATAGTGGATGGCGTCGGCCGGGCAGACACGCAGGCAGCGCATGCACGAGAAGCAGTCAGCGGGCAGCTTCCGCCTCGCCAGTCTGTCGGCGGCGGCCGTCAGCGGGCAGGCCTTCGCGCAGGCCTTGCAGTCGATGCAGCGCTCCGGGTCGATGCGGATCCTGGTGAGGCTCACCTGCTCGACGACCCACGAGATCAGCCCGAAGGGGCAGATGAAACGGCAGAAGGGTCGGTAGAAGAAGAGGCTCACGACAAGGTACGCCGCCGCGAAGTACGGGATGGTGCTTACAGCGAAATCGAAGTTGAAGAGGTTAAACGGGTTCAGATAGTGGTAAGTCACGAACCCCTTCTTGTCGCCGATTACTCCATAGAGGATCAGCAGGAACACCAGGAACAGGCCGATCCGCACGCCATTGCTGACCCAGAAGGGAAGCTGCCGCCGCTTCGCGCGTTTGAAGAGCGGGATGATGTAGAGCAGCTCCTCAAGAGCGCCGAAGGGACAGGCCCAGCCGCAGACGGCCTTGTTGGCTACGACGGCCAATACCAGGAAGAACACCAGCCCAGCCAGCTTCGCCCCCACCGATTCGTACAGCCCCACGGACGCCTTGAACACCTTGACCGCGGCCTCCATGGGGTTCGGGCTCTTGCCGAGCAGGAAGCCCAGCACGGCCACGCTGATGACCAGGACGGCCACGTAGACCCACAGCGGGTAGTAACCCTTGCGTTTCTTGGGGTCAGCGCTCCGGGGAATGCCGAGCTTCAGCAAGTACAATAGCGCGAACAGGACGACGAGAGCGTAAATAGGGTACTTCCACTCGGCCGGGAGGAGATGCTCATGGGTCTCCGACAGGTGATGGGCAACGGCTTTGTCCAGGAGTTCCTTCCGCACGCCCAGTTGCGAGATCGGGACGCCCTTGTCCGCGTCAACGCTCAGCAGCAGGTCCTTGGCCAGCTCGCGCTCGTTCATCTCCAGAGCCTGAGCGATCTGGCGGAGAGACATCGAAGTGTCCACGGTCGAGGAGGCGCCAAGTCGAGCGAGGGCCTCCTGCACCTGTGCGGCGCTGATCCCAAGGTCGACGAGGGGCTTCTCCTTGTCGGTGGCTCTCGGCAGGCCGAGTTCCTCGGCCAGTTCGCCTCCCCGCAAGCCGTTGGCATGGGCGACCGAAGCCACCGTAGCGTCCGGAGACAGCCCGGCACCGGCTCCTGCGGGCTGTGGCGCGGGAGCGTCGGCGGGAGGTGCGGCCTGTAGCTGCGCCAGAGCCTCGTCTACCTGTTCCGCCGTAATGCCGAGGTCCACCAGGGGCGTCTGCTTGTCCGTGGTTCTGGCCAGGCCGAGCGCCTCTGCCAGATCACCTCCGCGGACATCATTCGAGTGGGCTACTGACGCCAAGGTCGCATCGCCGGACAGGTCCGCGCCCGCGCGAGGGACCATGAGAGGCATGAACGTGACCAGAGCCAGTAGCACCATCATCGCTAGTGGGCGTCTCATGGGCTCCTCCTGCGAGGGCGCTGGTATGCGGCGCCTCCAATACGACGCCGCACCCGGTGCGCCGGCTGTGAGGCGGGGCCTGCCCGGTCTGCCCCTGAGCGACCTTGGCCTGGGCGCCCCCGTGTAGTGCCGTCCCTTGCCACGAACGCTCTAACCCCTTGGCCCAGGCACGGAGTTCCGAAACCAGGGCCAACGCCGTCCGCCCGCCGAGGGCGGATTTCGCTTGTCTCGCGCGTTGACACTGCCCTGCCGATCACGTATACTTTTCCTTCGTATCCACGGTCCGTCGCCACCAGGGCCTTCCCTGAGGTAGATTAGACATGCGGTACCGCCCTAAGACTTGGGTCGTGCTATTGGTATTGCTGTTCGTGTTCGCCTTCGAACTCGGATTCCAGCCCATACGCTTCATGCACGCCGACAAGGGCGGCGGAGCGGCGGGCTTCGACTATGCCCTCGGCAAGGCGGCCGCCCCCGACGAAGACGGGCTCACTGAGAAACTGAGTGAGATCAGGAGCCAACTCAGCGATGCAGGCCTCGGTGAGGAGCAGGTCGAGGAGATCGCCTTCCAGGACCCCTCCACCCTCCGAGTGACAACGGTCATTGTCAAGGAAGAGCAGCGCGAGCAGGACCGCGACACCGTTCTGGGTGTCCTGAGAGATGAGTTCCCCGGCGTCGCCGCAACGGCAGTTGCGGTCGAGGAAGAGGCTGAGGAGCCCGTCGCGCGGCTGGGTCCCATAGGGGTCTTCCGGCCGGTGCCGCACGTGCGATTGGGGCTTGACCTGCAGGGCGGCGCGCACGTGGTGCTGCAGGCCATGCCGAGCACCATGATGACCTTCGCCACGCCCGAGGACAGGCCCATGGTCGTGGTCGAAGAGGGCGAGACGGAGGGAGAGGGCGAGTCCGGCGAGGCTGAGGAGGAGACTGAAGCCGAAGAGGCTACCGCGGCGTCGGAGGAGCCGTCGGCCGACGAAGAGACAGAGGGCGGCGACGCGGAGGCGCAGCCCGAGGGGAACGCCGAGCCGGAGGGCGAGGTCGCCGACGAGCCCGAGGAGGAGTGGGACCCGGGCGAGACCCAGGAGTCCCTCCGCGCGAAGCTGCTAGCTCACATCGAGAGTGAGGGCCTTGAGGACGTCGACGTGGACGTTGTCTCTGCCAACCGCATCCTCGTGGACAGCCAGGCCACGGAGAAATCCGAGGCCGAGCGTCAGCGCGGGCTGATCCTCCAATGGGTCGAGTCGCGATACCCAGGGGTGAAGATCGACGCGTCGGAGCCCGACAGCGTCTTCGTTGAGGCCGAGACCGGGGAAAAGGTGAAGCATATCATCGACCTTCGCCTCTTCAGCATGAGCGACGTCAAGGAGCCGATCGTCCAGATTCAGGGCCGTGACCGCATCATCGTCGAGTTGCCGGGCGTCAGGGACCACAAGCGCGTCACGGACATCCTGCAGAGCACGGCGAGACTCGAGTTCCGTCTGGTGCCCGAGCGCTACGAACCGCGATCTGCCGGGAGCGACGACTACACCCGGTGGACCGACAAGCAAGGCGGGCCGGGCGTCACCGAGAAGGCTGTGCTTGCGGAATCGAAGGTCATGTTCACAGGACGTGATCTCAAGCCGAACGCCCAGGTGCAGCCGGGCGAGGCTGCGGACTGGGAAGTGCGGTTCGAGCTGAAGGAGAGCGAGAAGCAGAAGTTCGCGGAGTTCACTCGCGACAACGTCGGCCGCATCATGTCGATCGTCCTGGACAAAGAGACCAAGATGGCGCCTGTGATCCGAAGCGAGATCATGGGCGTTGGGGTGATCTCGGGCGACATGACGACGGAGGAGGCCAGCGACCTGAAGCTGCTCCTCAACGCGGGTGCGCTACCGGTCCCGCTCGAGATCGTCGAGAACCGACAGGTCAGCGCGACGCTGGGGGCAGACTCCATCCGGCAGAGCCTGATCGCCGGTGTTTCCGGCATGATCTGTGTTATGTTCTTCATGCTTCTGTACTATCGTCTGCCCGGTGCCCTGGCGAACATCGCGCTCGTCCTTTACGTCCTGATGATCTTGGCCGTCCTTTCGACATGGTCGCCGCTGCAGGCGACTCTCACTCTGCCGGGCATCGCCGGCATCATCCTCTCGATCGGCATGGCGGTGGATGCCAACATAATCATCTTCGAGCGCCTGAAAGAGGAGCTGCGCACACGAACGACGACGCGAGCTGCTGCTGAGGCGGGATTCGCCCGGGCCTGGACGGCCATTCTGGACGCGAATGTGACGACGCTGATCGTGGCGGCGGCCCTCTACTTCCTGGGTACGAGTGCGGTCAAGAGCTTCGCCGTAACGCTGTTCGTGGGTGTGTCCGTCAGTCTGCTCACGGCGGTCACCGTGTCCCGTTGGCTGGTCTTCATGGCTGCTCGCAGCCGTCTGGGGGAGAACCGGTGGTGGTTTGGGGTGGGCCCGGCACGCATCACGACATCGGAAGCCGCAGGCGGATCCGAATAGGGAGGCCGCCGGCTCGCGGCAGGCATCCGCAGCGATAGCGAGGAGGACGTCATTCCGTGGACTTGTTCCGAGATAGACGCTGGGATCTGGTCGGCAGATCGTGGATATGGTACACGATCTCAGCGACCCTCATCACGATCGGGCTCCTGACGTGGATGATCCAGGGCCTCAACCAGGGCATCGACTTCACGGGCGGAGCCATCCTGAAGTACAAGTTCGAGCAGCCCTTGAGCAACGCTCCCAACGGAGCTCTGGGGGCCATGACGACGGCTCGCCGGGCGGCGGCCGGGGTCGGGTACGCCAAGAGCCAGGTGCAGGTCGCGGACGTCAACTGGCTGATTGTGCGGATCGGCGAACTCGACGGTGACCGACAGCGCCAGGCGCAGGTCAACCTGAAGACGGCACTGGAGGGAGCCTTCAGCGGCACTTGCGGCGCGATCAGCGAGGCCTCGGACGTGGAGTTTGTCGGCCCCGTCATCGGCGAGGATCTGAAGCGCGGCGCGAAGTGGGCGTTGATTCTGGGCTGCGGACTCATCCTGATCTACATCTCGGTACGGTACCGGTTCCGCTTCGCCGTTGCCGCGATCTGCGCCCTTGTGCACGATGTGCTGATCCTGTGCGGCGTCATGGCGGTGCTGCGAGTCGAACTCAACTCCCCGTTTGTGGCGGCAGTCCTGACCATCATCGGGTACTCGATCAACGACACGGTCGTCATCTTCGACCGCATCCGCGAGAACATGACGATCCACCGTCAGGCCCCGTTCGCCTCCACGGTGAACGCGAGCCTGCTGCAGACGATGGCCCGGTCCATCAACACGGTTGTGACGACTCTCTTCACGTTGACCTTGCTGTTCTTGTTCGGCGGCGCAACGATCAAATCGTTCGCTCTGGCGCTGATCGTGGGGATCGCCTCCGGCTGCTACTCGTCGATCTTCACCGCCAGCCAGTTGCTGTGCAGTTGGCAGCGGATGTGGGAGGCCGAATCGGGGAACAAGCTCTACTGGCGGGCCATCCTGGCGCTGGCGCCCGCTCTGGGCATTGCGCTGGTTCTGTATCCGTTGGTCGGCACGCTGCACCTGGACGAGATCGTGGGTGTGGGCTGGCAGGGCGCCTTCACCTGGAGGCACGCCACGCGCCTCGTGCTCACACCGGGAGCCGGGCTGCAGTTTGTGGCGGAGTTCCTCGGGCCGACCTACTGGGTCGCGGTCTTCAGTTGGGGCATTGGCCTCTTCCTGACGCGGTACTTCTCGACGAGCGCTCTGAGGGTCCTGGCCGGTTTGCCCTCCGCACGAGGTCGGACGGTGGCGGGGCGGGTGGGAGCGCCGAGGCCCGAGGTTGCGGCGCAGAAGCGGGCGGCCGCTGAAGCAGCCCTGCAGGGCGGTGCATCGGGGTCTGCCGAAGGCGTGATGCAGGCTGCATCTGCCGCCGCGGCCGAGCAGGCGCGCGACGAGCGGCGAGAGAAGCGGAAGCAGCGTAAGGCGAAGGAGAAGCGGAAGCCTGGCAAGCGGAAGAAGAGGTTCTGATCCGGAGCACGCCAGACAGGCCAGGTCACCCACGGCGGCGGAGCGATCCGCCGCCGTCTCACTTCGGCCGCCGGGGACCCAGACGCACCCGTTTGCCCTGGCGCTTCATCAGTCGGTAATGCAGGTGCCGGGTGCTCTGGGGTTTCATGTCGAGGACGAACACGACCTCGTTCATGCCCTCTTCCAGGTACGGCTCATCAGACGCAATGTCCCACACGCCGGGCACGGTATCCGTGTACTCCACTGTTACGGGCCGCATCGACCAGTTGCTTATCTCGACCTCGACGTTCTCGTGCTCGTCGTAGCCTTGGACCTTCCCGAAGCGGTCGAACTCGATGTTGGCCCGGCGCTTCTCTATGATGCGTCTCGCGGCCTTGACATCACTGCTGACGCCCAGGTCTATCTCGCATTCCTCGCCGATCGGTGTGTAGGGGAGGACCGCCGTACCGGATGGAAGCAGCCCTGTAGCACAGACCTCCGACACCTGAGCTTCGGCCCGGGCCAGCGGGATCTCGCCCAAGCCGAACTCGGGCTGATTCTCCAGGACCACGAGCCGGTGGACATCGGCGCCGTACTTGGCTGGGTGGAAGCGGTAGACGATGTCTGGCTCGATATCCAGCTCTGGGAGGAAGGGCAGGGAATATGTGTCCTCCAGCGCCAGATCGGGCAGTGTGCCCAGAGCATATACGTAGCGTTCCGACAGGCCCGCCGCGGCCGCCGGCGGCGGCCCCTTCTTCTCATCCTTGTACTCGGGGAGCGCCTTCCAGGCGGCCTCGGCCAGGTTGGCCACGAGTCTCAGTTCGCCCACGACCAGTCGCACATCCACCTCCTCGAACTCCTGGCCGCTTCGGTTCCGCAGGTCGACCAGGCCCTCGAGGGTGATCACACCGGTGCCCTCATTCAGAGAGAGGTGGTAGTACGGCTTCCACTCAATGCCGCTCGTGAAATACGCAATCTCGAGGTCGTAGTCGCCGGGTCTGCCGGCCAGCAGCCACCGTACCTCGTCCTTCTTGCGGGGTGGTTGGGCCGAGGCGGAGGCCCTGATCCCATCGGGAGCCACCAGCCGCACCGATGACGCGTCTACGGCCGCACCAGGCCATGCCAAGAGAAGCTCCGTCTCGCCCTCCGACAGTGGAACGCGCCTCACCTCACGCACGACTGCCAGGTCGGCATTGCCGTAGGCGATGAGCGAGACACCGGTGCGCGGAGGCGAGACGGTCACCCCGATCTCGCCGTGGGCAGCGACACAGAAGGGCAGCACGCCGCAGACAATGACCCAGGGCCACAAGGCTCGAGCTCTCATCATTCCGGTCTCCCTTTGGCGCAGCTACTTCACCACAAAGGACGCTTGACCTACCGCTCCGGGTACGTCGAGCAAGGAGACCTTCGCTGTATGCACGCCGTCGGACAGCGGAGGGGACCCGTCGCCCGAGCGCCAGCGAACGGCCGCTTTCGTTCCCGGGTCGAGATGAACGACCTGAGTAGGCAGGTGCCGCCGGGCTTCCACGAGGACACAGCCGACCGTCACGCTCGCGGCTTGGGCCTGGTCCAGGTTCTGGATCTCCGCCACGATCTCGTAGCCGTGGCCGAAGAGGCGGTCCGGCGCGATGACTCTCACCACGGTCGCGTCGTATTCCATCACCGGTACTAATGACATCACCGCGCTGCCCGTCCGAACGGCAATGCCCGCCGGGCCGCCAACCGCACGAGCAGAGAAAGCCAGAGCGTAATCGCCGGGAGCCAGGTCCCCGGAAGCCCAGGTGAACGGCGCCTCGGCAACTGCGCCGGGCGCGACCGACAGCTCCTGGGCCGGCGGCGATACCTCTCCCGGACCGCCGGGGGCCGAGATCACGACGTGCAAGGGCTGGCGGCTGTAGTTGTGCACCTTGCCCACGAGAACGGTCCAGCTACCCTCGGGCGTCGCGGCATGAGGGGGGGAGAGTGCAAAGGCCATCGCGACGGCGTCGCCAGGAACAACAGCCGTCTCTCTCGCGTGGTCGTCGTGAGGCGAGTAAGTAGCCGCCGTCGCGCAGACGTTGACAACCTTTGCCGGTACAACACCCTTGGCCGAAGGTCTCTGTGGCACGCCGAAAAACGCGACGCCATCGCGGTCGGTCGCGCGGGAGAAGGTAGCGACCGGATCGGCACCATACGACAGCGTGACCCGGGCGTGGGGCACCGGGCCTCCTCCCTCGTCAACGATGCGGGCTCGCACGCCGGCGGGTTCCGGTGGCACGGCCGGGACCGGCTCGATGGCGTCGATGTGGATCAACCGGGAGCCCTCGGGACGCAGAGCACGGACGCGTCTGAGCTCGATATCACGGTCCGGTCGCCAGTTCTGGTCGAAAAAGCCGGCCTCGACGAAGTACGCCGCCTCATAGGCCAGCACGTCGGCCTTGTTATTGACGTTCTCGCAGTACGGCAGGTCATCAGTGTCCTGGTCGAAGACGACGTAGTCCGGCCACCCCCACTGCAGCTCCTCCAGGTT
>CBFDAZ010000054.1:0-13910 GCA_965602825.1 uncultured bacterium | reverse complement strand
AGGGCGCAAGCCCCTCGTGGTGTACTTCCTCCGAGGAAGCTAATCGAAGGCATGCGGGAATTTCTGCGAGCGTTTTGAAACAATTCAAAACAGGTAGTAATCTGTGTTCCACACATCATCCACAGAAGCCAGGTTCTCGCGTTGCCTTCCTGGATGACCTACCCGAACTATAACACTGTTATAGCTATTACTGTGAAGTAGTAGTATCTACTACAGATGGCTGCAGAGCCAAGTGACCAGTTGTTTTGAACGGGTTCAAAATGTTCATAGATAACCTTCAAAATCTTCATAGATAATCCCTCGAACTCTCGCACGTCCCTCTGAGCTTCACAAGGGGATCTCCACAAAGATAAGGCATGCAGCATCGAACCGGCGAGATCGCCCGACTTGCGAGGAGCTAGGAGCAGGAAATGCGTGAACTCCACCCGCCCTCGAACCAGTCGAGGGCCCCTCGGCTTCTGGGCGGCCTGGGCGGCGGAGCTTGGGACCGGGAGCCCGACTTGCATCTAGCCCGCGCACAACCGGACTAGTCGCCCCTTCTCGCCGAGGCTCCGCTGGTCAATCGACAGAAGACCAGCGTCGCGTAGAGCCTTCAGGTACTTGGAGAAGGTCCTGCGGGCCACGGGCAGCAGACTCCTGGCGCTGCAGGCCCGATGGTAAGCGCGCCTCAACTCGGTGCTCATGACTGGCTGGTGCCGACTCGCCAGCTCATAGATCAGTCGCTCGTGGTAAGAGAACGAGCGCTCGAGCCGCTCCCGCTTTGTGGCCAGTGGCGCGGCGTTCACGTCTGGGAGGCCGATACCCTTGAGTTTCTTTTGTCCCCGACTCTCCGCAGCCACTGCCGCACGCCGGAGGCCCTGGATGGCGGCGCGAGCGTCCCCGCCTGCACGCTGGCCAAGCTGGCTCAGGAGTCGTCTGCTCCACGTGTAGGGGACGAGGCCTTCCCTGGCCCGGTCGAAGAGTATCTCTTCCAGTTGCTTCTGCCGGTACCGGGGAAAGGAGATCCCCACGGGGCTGAGTCTGGATCTGGTCCGTTCCTCCAGCGAAAGGAGAGTTTCTTTCTGGTTGGAGATGCACAGCACTCCTGCACGTGGCAGCCCGAGAAAGGCGTAGATGATCCGCTCGCGTTCGCTCGGCGCAACCCTGTCGATGTCGTCCAGGATGATCACCACCGGCCTCTCCCTGATGACCTGCCTGATCCTGTCCAGCTTGACGTTTGTGTCCTGCGCCTCGGCGCCCAGGATCTTCATGGACTCGACGATGGCCTGGACTGCCGAATACAGGGAACGCCGCTCCCAGCAGTTGACGTAGAAGGCAAAGCGCCGCGAGCGATCCTGGCATGCCTCCGCGGCAGCTACTCGGGCAAGCACTGTCTTTCCAGTCCCCGCCGGGCCGTAGAGCCACGCATTCAGGGGCTGCTGGCCATCCTTCATTGGCGAAAGGCAGGTCTCAAGCTTTTGCTTCTGTTCATCGCGGCCAATCACCCGCTGAGGGAGATAGTCACTGCTCAGAAAGCGCGACTGCCAGATGATCCTTTCATCCCGGTCCCCGATTCCTGTCCGCATAGGCCTCCTATCTCCGCAAGACGTAAGGGGTTTGCCCACGAGCCGTGCCAGCCATGCCGGGCCACCCGTGAAGCCTCACGTCGTTGACTTTTCACTACTCGATGATGGTTATTGGGCAGTAAGCTTTATAAGGCTTGGCGCACGGCACCCGTGGCACGGTGCGCAACGCACCCTTAAAAAGCCTGAGGGCAATCCATCCGTCATGATGGCAAAAGGCGACGCGCTGAGCGGGCGAACAAGCTACCAGAACAGGCTTGGGCTCGAGTGCAGGGCCCGTGCCCCATGGCGTCTGTTCGATGAACACGATATCGGTTCGGGACCGCAGAAGCGCTCACGCGGCGGCCAAGCTCCAGGGGCGGACGATGCCTTTCTGGAGGTCCGTTACCTGTCGAAAGGCCATGTGAGAGCACTTCACAACATGCTCCACGATGGAATCTGACCCCGTCAATATGGATGTTGCCCGCAAAGACGGCCGCGCCATCCCGCGCGTCACGTGGCCGGCTCATGCTCATTCAAAAAACTCATTTCCACAACGCCTGGTTGAAGCAGACCCTCGACCCGGCATTGCTCGCGAATGCGAGGTCAGCGGTATAGGCCCCATCAAGGACTCCGGGCCTCCCAGTCCGTACGATTCCGAGAACCGATGTCGGGCAGGGATGCCTTCGGTGTTCGACCCATTCGCAGGTCGTGTCCAGGCCCAGCTCTGTCCCACACCTGCTGTTTCTGTCTTGGCTCGTCCTGCGGGGGCCGCCGCATCGTGTCTTGCCTCCCAGCGACCACAGAGCGGGTCGTTGGAGTCTCGCGTGCTTCCGTCGGCAGCGCTGGGGCGAAGGCAGGCCCGCAGACGCTTGCCAGGGGATGGCTTGCATCACCGTTCTCGCTTTCTTCTACGCAATCGCACCCTCAACACGATAGGAGCAGCACATGTGAAGAGAACTGCCCGTCGCGTGACGTGGAGGATGATGCCGAAGTCGTCGGGCGGGGCCGAGGGCACCCGAACCGACCAAGACAAAGGACAAAGGGCCATGAGCACGTCAGAGCGATTCACAATCGTGTTCGAGTACGAGAGAGAGACGAAGAACACCTACAAGTACAGCGAGAAGCCAGAGGCCGGTCAGCCGCCTCGCATCGGGAGCCTCTACGTTCAGAAGTGGGCGCTCGGCAGCGGCGATCCCCCTCGGCAGCTCGCAGTTACAGTGGCTGCCGTCTCTGGCGCTCGTGAATGACAGGCCGTCGCCACCGGCCCCAGCCCATTCAACTCACTGGCTCGTTCCTGCTCTTTCTGAAGGTGGACCGCCTCTTTGGGGGATCTGTCATGCAACTGATGACAAAGGAAGTCCGAAGCAAGCTGCCGCCGCTTTACTCCCAGGAGCATCTGGGGGGCAAAGCGGTCGCACAGGTGAAGTTCTTCACCCCAGACTCAAGCTGGACCTGGTGGGCAACCGAGTACGATGGCGAGGACACCTTCTTCGGCCTCGTCGATGGCCAGGAGAAGGAGCTCGGCTACTTCAGCCTGAAGGAGCTCGAGTCAGTACGCGGACCGCTCGGACTGCCGATCGAGCGCGACCTCTACTGGAAGCCCAAGACGCTCGAGGAGATCGCTCCTGAGCTGTTCGCGCCTGTGGCGCGGACGCAGGCACCCCAATGTGACCAACGCTAGGAGGGCAGAACAGTGCGAAAGTGGGGGATCTATTGCCTCGCCGACGGGGAGATGCTCCCGAGCCTCTACGACAGCGAACAGGAGGCATGGGAGGCCATCGAGGAGAGCGGCGCGGACCTGGATCTTGCAGCCGTGCCAGTGCTTCTCGGAGGGGTTCTTCCTGACAGCGATGGCGAGGAGGAGGGAGAACCAGACACCACGACAACGCCGTCCTAAAGGGCTGCGAGAAGTTCGCGCCCTAGCAAGCCAAGGAAGGAGAGAGCCAATGAAAACGGTGATCGAAGTAGATGGCGGGATCGTCCAGGAGATCAGCATCGAGCTCAACACGGGCGACGTCCTGGTCGTGCCCGAAGTCGTGGTGAAGGACCGCGACGTCGAGGGCAAGGAGGAGGACGAGATCAGCATGGACGCATGCGGTCCTCACCTCCTCATCCCTATGGCCGTCACTATCAAGGTCGTAGACTGAAAGGAGGCTCCCCATGCGATTCCGTCAGCCGCGTTGCCCGAAGTGTGGAAGCTGGCCAAGCACCGTGGCCGGTGTCGTTCCCACTCAGATGCACCTGTACCGCCTGGATGCGACTCAGACCGTGGCGGACGAGGACGATGAGAGCGCGCTCGACTTCGAGCACGACGGGTCGGACGTGTGCTGGGAGTACGAGAACCTCAAGCGCACACCCGAAGGGAAGGTAGAACTCTACTGTCCCGACTACCGGTGCACCCAGCACTGGTGGCATACCGAAGTGCTCTCGGAGCGCGAGGTCGAGCTCGAGGCGGCCGTCAGGAAGTACGTCGAGGCGATGGAGCCTCTGCGGCCCTGTCCTGCTCTCGCCAGCCACGAGGAAGCGGAGCGGGCCGCCGCGGCCGAGCAGAGGCTCCGCGAACTGGTGGAGCAGAAGGCGTCATGAACGTCACCTGCCCGACCCGCCGCCAACCCTGGGACATCGACTTGCTGCGCCACGACTTGCGGGGATGTTCGCGCCGCTGATGCCCGGCGAGTGACCTCACCCGAACCACGAAGGAGCAAGCCATGAAAGACTTCTGCGAGAACCCCTGTTGCGAGAACCCAGGCGTGAAGGAGGTCCCGGTGTCTGCGCGGGACCCGTCCGATCAGTTGCGCACGCTCTGCGCGCCCTGCGAGGAAGCTTACACCTGGGGGGTGCAGCACGGAGCCGTGTCAGCGCAGACCAAGTTGGCCATGGGCGGCGTGGATCGGCTGCTCGAGAACCAATGCTTTGTGGTCCTGGCCAAGAACAGCACAGATCCAAGCTCAGATGGGCCGTTCGAGGCCTGGGCGTACACGGGCCCGCTCGACTTCGAGGTCGCCACTCCTGTGCGCTTCGGGGCCGGCACGGACATTACTGGCGCCCTGCGTGCGCTGGCCGGCCATCTCGTGTCTGGCCGCTGCTCCAGCAGGACGCCGCGGACACACGAGCTGACCCCTCTGCCCATCAGCAAGCGCGAGCTGGCGACCATCCTGGCCGCGCTGCGGTTCCACCAGGACGAGAACCTCTGTGGCGTCGAGCACATCGCGGACGAGGCCATCAAGCAGATCGCAACAGACGGCGGACTCCTCGAGGCCCTGAGTTCCGATGAGGTCGACGAGCTCTGCGAGAAGATCAACGTCGGTGGAAGGCCCGTCCATCGCGGAATCCAGCGGATCCACGACCTGTTGTACTTGGACATGGTGGACGACCAGGAGCGCTACAACCCTGACAAGCCCTGGGAGGCCGACACCCTGGCGATGATCGCCGAGATCATCGCGGAGTACATCCCGCGGCCTGCGCAGCCGAGCGGCTCGCAGCAGTAGCGGCCCCGCGAGGTCCCCACGGCGCCAGCCCCGGTCCTCCCACCCGGCATCCCGCCTCAGCACCACTCCCTGATCCCCCAAGAACGAAAGGAGTCGAGGATGAACTTCCAGGGAGTCAGTGCGCGCAGCCCGCCTCCGGTGCAGAAGCAGCTCGAGTCGCACCCACGTTTCATGAAACACGCACAGCAGAGAGACAAGGAGACCGCAATGCGACTTCTGTGGATCAACAACGACGGCGGGGGATTCGCGGACTACGTCGAGGTGACCGACGGCATGACCGTCGAGCAGTTCTTCAACAAGAACATGCCCGGCTGCCGGCCCGAAGACTACCTCATCCGCGTCAACCGCCAGCCGGTCGCGAGCGACTACGTGCTCCAGAACGGCGACCGCGTCACCGCGACGCCGACCAAGATCGAAGGCGCGTAGTTCGCGACCAGCGAGAGACATGCGCAAGGGGCACCCGGCACGACGCTGCGGGTGCCCCTTCGCTGTCTCCTGCGATGCCACCGTGTCCACCGGCCCAGCGCAGATACGAACGCTGAAAGGAGATCCGAGATGCAGTTCCGACCCTTCCGCTGTCCCGAATGTGATGAAGTGGCGCGAGGCACGATCGACATCGTTGCTGTGGTCGCCTTCATCCACAGCGAAGACGACGATGGCTGCTTCGACTGGGCGGGCGAAGCAGAGGTGAACTGGGACACCCAGGAGACGATCCGCGGCTCGGCCGGCCGGGTGCTGCTCACGTGCAGCAATGGTCACGAATGGCTCGCCGAGGAGGTCGATCGGTCAGGCGCCACCGACGACTGGTTGCAGCGGTACCTGGCCACGCTGAAGAGCCAGCCGATCACCGTCACGACCGCCGCCATGACCGAGCGCGCGTAAAGCGAGATCCACGAACCAGGCGAAGGGAGCAGTTCCGATGCGGGTGACCCTTCCCCGCCTTGCGAAAGGAGCAGATGATGAGCATGTCGAAGCGACAGTTGCTTCGCGTAGCAGCCGACATCCAGTGCCAATTGGGCCGGCTGAAAAGGGGCCGTCATAAGTACGTGCAGACCATGCTGGGAGGGCTCAACGACCACATGGCACGGCTACAGTGCCTCGAGCGGAAGCTGAGCAGATGCGAGACCCGCAACTGGCTGAGGGCGTGGACCAAGCTGGTGAGCATGGGTCAGAGCGTGCTCAACGATGTGCCGCATCAGCTTCACGAACTCCAACAAGCGATCGAGGCATGCAGAACGAGGGCGCCATCGCTCGGGGAGATCTACAGAGGGCTGCTGCAAGCAGACCAGGAGTTCGGCGAGCTTCGGAGCCATCGTGACCAGCGGCTGCTCGTGGTCAAGACCGAGGCCATTGAGCTTGAGGAAGTCTACCTCGGGCCCTTTGAGATCCAGCTGCACATCCCGAGCCTCGCAGACATGGGGTACCACGCCGTGTACAACGTCGTGGCGCTCGATCCTCACCCAGCGTCGGGCAACTCAGGCGTGACACATCCGCATGTCAGCGAAGAGCATCTCTGCGCCGGAGACGCGGCGGCCGCGATCCAAGCCGCGGTCGTCAGCGGGCGAATATGCGACTTCTTCATGCTCGTCCGATCAGTGCTGACCCACTACAACCCTGACAGCCCGTACGTCTCACTCGATAACTGGTCCGGCATCCAGTGCTACGAGTGCGGGTACACCGTGAGCGAGGACGACACGCGCTGGTGCCAGGCGTGCGAACACGACTTCTGCGACGAATGCGTCTCGTACTGCCGGCGGTGCGAGGAGACGACCTGCCTGGGCTGCCTGAAGGAATGCACGGTGTGCGGCGAGTCCATCTGCCTCGGCTGCATCCAGGCCTGCCCTGTCTGTGAAGATCCAGTGTGCCAGCCATGCCTGACCAACTGCCCGGACTGCGAACGGCAGTTGTGCAAGCTGTGCCTGGAAGAAGACCAGTGTCCCTGTGTCCAAGAGGAGATCGACAATGAGCAAGTCGAAGCTCAAGCAGGCGCCCACACGGCCGAACAAGGAGCGGCCACAACAGAAGTCGTGTGAGATCGCGTTGCCGGCAAAGCCGGTGTTGAAGTTCTCACCGACAGCATGGGCCAAGCTCCTGTTCTTCCGCGACCGCGGGCCGACCGAGATCGGCGGCTTCGGAATCTCGGCAGCAGACGACCTGCTCTACGTGGAGGACTTCGTGACCGTGGAGCAAGATGTCAGCGTGACGAGCGTCGCGTTCGAGGACGAATCTGTGGCCGACCTATTCGAGACCCAGGTCGACGCGGGCAGGAAGCCGGAGCAGTTCGCTCGCATCTGGCTTCACACCCATCCTGGCGGCTCTGCCGAGCCCAGCGCCACGGACGAAGAGACCTTCCATCGTGTCTTCGGCCGGTGCGAGTGGGCAGTGCTCTTCGTCCTGGCCAAAGGGGGCAAGACGTTCGCGAGGCTCCGATTCAATGTCGGGCCTGGTGGACACGTGCTGATCCCTGTCCAGGTCGAGTACGGCCGGGCCTTCGGCGCAAGCGACCACGAGGCCTGGGAAGCTGAGTACCAGGCCAACATCAACCCGGAAGTCGGGTGCGGGGCAGTGACCTGCTTCGACTATGCCGCCTACGAGTCGGTGGTGACAGGCTACTGCGCGCCCGGCGACTGGCCCGAAGAGCTCGATGCCATGGATCCTGAGGAAAGGCAGTACATCCTGAACGAGCTCGCCGGTCATCAGGACCTCTGGGAAGAAGGAGATCAGGATGAACAGTGAAGAACGCTACAGCAGACAGCGCGACATCGTGCCGGCAGACCGGCTGGCAACGTGTACCGCCACTGTCATCGGCGTCGGTGCGATCGGCCGGCAGGTGGCTCTTCAACTCGCCGCAATCGGCGTGCCCTGGCTTCAGCTCATCGACTTCGACACGGTCGAGGAAAGCAACATCGCAAGCCAGGGTTATCTGGAAGCCGATCTGGGCAGACCAAAGGTCCAGGCCACAGCCGGGCTCTGCCGGCAGATCGACCACAGCCTTGGGATCGACCCAGTACCGCAGCGCTTTCGGCGCAGCATGGTCGTGGGCAACATCGTCTTCTGCTGCGTTGACAGCATGGACATCCGAAGGCTCATCTGGAACGCGGTCAAGGACACGGTCAGCTTCTTCTGCGATGGCCGAATGAGCGCCGAAGTCCTGCGCGTTCTGGTCGTGTGCAATGCTCCAAGCAGGGAGCATTACCCGACGACGCTCTTCGGGAACGACCAAGCGTATCAGGGCTCATGCACTGCCAAGACCACCATCTACTGCGCTAACATGGCAGCAGGCCTGATGCTCTGCCAGTTCACCAAGTACTTGCGAGCCCTGCCAGTCGATGCCGACATCCAGTCCAACCTCCTCACCTGCGAGGTCACGGTAGTCTGCCCCTGACCTCGGTCGCCATCGTCGGGCACAACGCCGACAGCTGGGCTGTGGGGGCCGGTGAACGCTGGCCCCCGCTCTCAGCCGCCACCCGAATGGCCCTGCACGCCAACAGGGCGCAGTCGCCCTCGAGGCCACCCCGACCCGCTGCGGCGCTCACCGCGCACGCTGCTGCGATGACGACGCAACGGATTGCCGCGCGCCACGACCCAGCAGTTCGCATTCCCGTCGCCATGCTTTCGCCTCCTACTCCCTTGGCACTCGTTGACCACCTTGACACGAACGTCAGCCCGGAAGGAGCAATGACGAGTGCAGCCATCGAAGAAGGCCTCGTCCAGCCCACGCCCTGGTCGTTTCAGAGGGATGGACAGTGCGCCCGATGCGCTTCGTATCGTTGGCACTCGATCCCACGGCCACTTGCGGTCATAGCAGTCCGGCAGGGAGAACGACACCAGCATGCCCACATCGGCGGCGGCCGAGCGTCGCACGTCTGCTTTCATCCGGCGGCAGGCGTGGCGTCCCAGCCCATCCCTCGCCAAAGTACAGCAGGCACCCGTCGACGGTGGAGATGTGGCAGTGCTGGCGCGCCGCGGTCACGCCGACCCGGCAAGTATCTGCTCCGCCCACGGAGTGTCGGCGTCGCTCAGCGCTGGCTCAAGGGAGCGCCGATAGTCGAGCGAATAGTCGTACCCGGCGCGGTCATACACGGTGCTGAAGATTGACTGTAGGTCGAGCGTCACATCAGAGTCCTCGCCTGACAGCGTTCACAGATGGCAGCCATGGGACTGTAACTGGTTCGCAGCCGATTTCTCAACAACGCTGCACTGGCCGTTCTGCCTGATTCGCAGCTTCTCCAGGTCGTACCGCTATTCCCTGCGTCCGAAGAAAAGAACCTGGCCGGCTCGGGCGGCCATCACGGCGGCCTACGAGCAGGGCCACGAGCAGGGCGAGTGCCGCTGCGCCTGCGAGCCCTAAGACAGAGTACTTCACGCGTCGCGCCGCGTACGGCTCGAGAGCCGGGGGGGCTTTGGCCGGGGAGACGATGCTGACATGGCCGGGAGCCGCCGGCGCCGTTTCCAGGTCGAGCAAGGCCTGCTGCACACGGAGAACAGCATCCCGAGTGCGTCCCAGGTCTTCCTCGAGCGCCTTAAGCCTGGCCGCCGCTCGCTCTGCGATGGTGCGTTGCTCTTTCTGTGTTGCGAGCATTGCCTTCAGAACGCCCTGGGCCGCGTCGCAGGCGGCGAGCTCCGACTCGAGCTCCTTCACCTTCTCGCGCATCTTGGCGCGGGCCTCGTTCTTGAGCCGTTCGATGATCTGGCGACGCGTTCGTGCACGCGACTCCTCTTCGTGCTTCTTGAGCAACTTCAGTCGTGTGCGAAGCTCCTTCGCCCTTTCCCGTGCCTCGTCCCTCAGTTTCTGAGAGATCGTGCCTTTCAGCTCGCGTTGTAGCTTGACGAAACGCGCGCGGAGAGCCTCGAGAGCCGCCTTGACGCTCCGCAGTGCACGTTCGCGGTACGGCAGGATCTCTTTCTCAACGGTCACCCGTTGGGCGTCGAGCTCCTTGGCTCGCTGCCTTGCGTCTCGCCTGGTCTCTGCATTCGCGGCGGCTGCTTCCGCGCTCTTGAGCTCGCGCGCGATCGCCTGGCGAAGCAAGCGAATCCGAGCGGCTAGTCGCTGCGCTTCTGGATCGTCGGCCAGAGCCATCGCGATCAGATCGCTGGGAACCCTCGCCGAACCAGGCGTCGGCGCTGAAGAAGAGCCGTCCTCGCGTGCCTGCGACAGCGTAGCCACTTGGCGCTCTTTTCTCTCGATCTCTCGCTCCAACTCGACGATCTTCGGATCCTGAGCGACCCCCGCTGCGACTGCCGCCGCGGAGGGACTGGCCGCCTCCGCCTCGGCCAGCAAGAGCTCGCCACGAAGCTGGTTGCGCAGCGCGGCCTGACGCTGGAACTCTTGATCCCGGCGGAGCAGCTCATCGATCCGTGCGCTGGAGACCTGAAGACCGCTGGCTGCCAGCGAGGATTGGACCGCGTTGAGTTTCGAGGTCAGCGACGCGTGCTTCGCTCGGCGATCAAGGAGCGCCTTCTGGGTGATAATGAGCCGGTCGCGGCCAAGGCGCCCCACGCCTGCCTCGAGGTCCGCGGCGGCTGCACGAAGCTGTGTCAACGCGGCAACTCGCGTCTTCACCTCGCCCTCCAGCTTCGTCTTCTCTGCGACCAGCCGCTGGCGCGCGCTGTCCCTCCGGCTGTTCTCGGCTTCCTCAAGATGGGCCAGGTGGGACTCTGCGACTGCGTTGACCAAGGTCGACAGGCCGCGGGGATCGCGTCCCAGGGCGGCGATCGTGAACAACTGCGTCCCGGGCGCGCGCCGGACCTCCAGGGCGCTCCGAAGTGCCTCCAGAGGATCTTCGGCACTGGCCAACAAAGGGATGTCGTCGAAGGATGGACCCGTCAAGCAACGGCGCAAGACCGCATCGCTCTTCGCCACCGCTAATTGGGTCCTGAAGAAGGTCCCATAGGCATCCTCGGGTGTACCGGCCGTGTGCGCCAGAGCCCGCGAACGGACGGGACGGACCTGAAGAAGGGCCTCTGCACGAAAGCGCGGCTGGATCCGCCAACAGACCAGCGCGACTACTGCGGGTGCCGACACAAGGAACACCAGGGTTCCCACTACCAGGCGGCGGCGTAACAGACGGACCGCTCGCGATCTCCAAGGAGCCGGAGCGCGATGTGCTTCCAGCAACCCTTCCTCGACCCCGTGGCGGCGCAGCTCATCTTGCGCAGTGGCCCTCCCGCTCGGCTCCGGACGCTCTACCTCCACCCCTTCGGCAGCAGGGAGGTCAACCGGCCCATCGGCGTCCCCTTCCGGCCGAGCGGCTCCGTCTGTCAACAGGGTTTCATCACGGATCGGAGGCTCTTCGCCGTCCTCCGGTGTCAAGTGCTCGGCTTCGGGCGTCTCGGCGGCCTCTTGGACGTCCAGAAGGTCGGGCTCGCCGCCCAGCTCTGCGCTCCCTGCGATGGCCGCGGCCTCGGCGCGTTCCTCCGAAGCCCCAGCGCGGGGAGGCACAGCCGGGGCGGGCTCGACGGCTTCTCCTCGATCAGGCATCGTCAGCGCCTCGGCCGAGAGAAGCTCCGGCGCTCCCGACTGAGTTGGCAGACCGAGCCCAGCGGGTGCAGCGGCGACAGGCGAGTCTTCCTCTGGCGGCGGCGGTGCGTCGCGCGGAGATGGCTCAGGTGGTTGTCGTTCCGAAGTGGGGGTCACCGTCGGAGACGCGGGCAGCTCGCCCGCGCTTGCCGGCAGTGGAGGAGTCGAGGTTCCTTGGGAAGGCGTCAGCGCCGCGGCGTCGTGTGCGGGTCGGCCGGCTCGGGGCGCTTCTGGTCCAGGCTCTGGAACTTCCGGCTCCGGGGCCTTGAGCCGGCGGAGCCTGAATCGGGCCTGTCCGATCCTGAGGTCGTCGCCTGGATGCAGGTGTTTGCGATGGATGCGGCGGTTGTTGACGTACGTGCCGTTCTCGCTTCGAAGATCGATGAGGAAAGGCACTCGCTTCTCGTCGTTGGGGTCGAGGGCAATGAGGCAGTGGAACTCCGACGCGAACGGGTCGTCCACGCGGATGTGTGCACAGTCGGCTCGCCCTAGAACCAGTGCAGAAGCAGGGCGCAGGGAGTGGCGTTCGGCCCGGCGCCGGCGGGGCGCGATCTCGAACTGGGCCGGCTGGCCTGCCGCGGGTCGTGCAGGGCAAGGGATCGGTTCTGCGGGCGGGGTCTCGGTCAACTCGAGCTCGAAGGGACCAACGGTGATGACGTCCCCGACGCTGACAATGCCCTTCGACAACCTGCGCCCGTTGATCAGGGTGCCTCGCCGGCTGCGAACGTCAACAAGAACGAAACCCTGTTGCGAGCTGCTCGGGACAAGCAGGCAATGGTTCGCCGACACGCCGCGATGACGCAGCACAATATGGTTCGAGAGATCGCGACCGATCAGGGTGACGCCAGCATCGTTGAGTCGGAAGGCGCGGCCGCTGGCTGGGCCACTCCGAACGCAGAGCGATACTTGCCGTTCCAGACGCATTCAAGTTCCCCCAGACGTCATACCTATTCTACCCCTTTCGCCTCTGGAACTCCAAGACCTTTTGCGTCGGAGCCACTGAGCCTTCCATTCCCGAACGGGGTCGGAGACCCTACTGTTTCCTGCCGGATACGCAGCACCGCAGGAGAAGCTCCCCGTCCTGAACCAGGTGGGAATGCAGGCGATCTCCTGAGACAGGCCCGCGCGTTTGTGGATGGTCCGCATCCTGCCGTTCAGGCGGCGACGGGTGCGAGCGTTCCCGCCGTCGCCGACGAGGAGCGTCGCTCGGTCGTGGTCGTTGACGAGTCTGAGGGGCACATCGGCCAGGTACTGGCGGACGTGTTCGGCCAAGCCGCTTCGCGGGGCCACGGCGCGGGACCTCCCGCCCTTGCGGTAGCGCGCGAGCATGCGAGCCGTGGCGAGCCCTCGCTGATCACAGTCGGCGACGACGAGACTGACCATCTCGGTGGCCCGCAGGCCAACTTCGAGGCCGAAGCGAAGGACAAGGCGGAGTGCCTCGGCTCGGAGCCCACCACGCTTGATGGAGCACTCGGCCCGCTCCCGTGTGGCTCCCACGACGACCTCGGCCTCCTCGGGCTCCAAGTGCCTCGTGGCGTCGAGAATCCACTCCGATGCTGGCATTGCCGTCTCTTCGACCTGCAGGTACGGTGCGGTTTTTCGCGGCCCCGGTGGCCTGAAACGGGCCTGCCGACGACGAAAAACCGCACACTTCAAGTGTTCTGTTCGGTTTTCTGCGCGGGCGGCGCGACGGGCGCCGAGCCCACGATGCCCCAGGATGTCTCCTTCGCCTCGGTCGCGGGGTAGCCGGCCCGCGTCAGGCCCTCGTCCGGGACGTTCCGGCAGGGTCGCTGCTCGGACGCGCCCCACTTCTCCCGCCGGCGGCAGGCACGCCAGCGCAGAAACGACCGCCCCCGTGGGAAAAGGTCGACGCGCCCGCCCAGGCCAACGCCTGCACGCAATGCGCTCGAATCCATCGGGGTATCACGCACCAGACGGAACTGGACATTCCCTCCTCGGGGATTGGTGTGTCGCCGGATTGGCGGGACGACAGCAACGCGGGGGTCGAAGCCCAACCGGGGCCAGGACGAACGACGGCTCGGGCGCACGTACGGTTGAAAACGGGGCCTGCGCGCAGTATACTCCATATGTGTCCGTGCCCGCATGGCTGGGGCCGTTCGTTGTCGGCCGGATCCCCGCAGGGTCGGACAGGACGACCCTTTGAGTAGGGCCTCGGCGGGCCGTATAGGAAGCGGATGATCCTGGCGACGAACCGCCGAGTCGACGCAGGGCCGGTTCCGCTCGTCTTGGTGTGTAGAGAGGAATGCTCATGGATGGGCAAACGAGGCCAAGGCGAGGCCTCCTTGTCACGATCGCGGCCGCGGTTGTCGTTCTCGGCCTCATCGTCGCCGCGGTTTC
>CBFDAZ010000053.1:0-14139 GCA_965602825.1 uncultured bacterium | reverse complement strand
GCTTGGCTTTGGTTGTGTCGGCGACCGTGTGCCGGACATCGCCCTTCTGCATGTCCCCATAGACAACGTGCGCCCGCTGCCCGGTGATCTCCTCCAGGTGACGGACCACCTGGTTCATGGTGACCTCGGCCGGACCCCCAATATTGATGACCTCGCCCACACAGTCACGCTCAGCGGCCGCCATGTTCGCATCCACCGCGTCAGAGACATGGGTGAAGCCGCGGGACTGCTCGCCGTCACCGAACATGTGGACGGTCTCGCCCGTGAGTATCGCCCGCGAGAAGATACAGAAGGCCATGTCCGGCCTGGGCCGCGGCCCATAGACGGTGAAGTACCTGAGGGACACGCTCGGCACACCGAAGTTGCGGTGGTAGAGCAGGGACAGGTGCTCGCCGGCCAGCTTCGTGACTCCGTAAGGCGATACGGGCTTGGTCAGCGCCGTCTCCGGTGTCGGACGCGGGACCTCGTCACCGTAGACCGAGGAGGAGGAGGCATAGATGAACCGGCGGATTGGCCGATCCCTGCAAGCCTCCAGCAGTCGCTGCGTTGCCTGTATGTTATTGCGCGTGTAGATCTCGAAGGTTCTCCCCCAGCTCGTACGGACGCCGGCTTGCGCCGCCTGGTGGTAGATGACCTCGACGCCGTCGAGCAGAGCGTCAAGGTCAACGGTCAGAAGGTCGGCCTCGTGGAAGACGACGTTGTCGAACTCGCTCAACCACCGGACCCGATCCTCTTTCACGTCGCGTGGGTAGGAATCCAGGAAACAGTCGACTCCCACTACGTCGTCGCCACGCTGCGCCAGACGCTCGGCGATATGGGATCCAATGAAACCTGCCATCCCGGTGACCAATGCCTTCACGTACGGTTTCCTCGCTTTCTCAGGCGGGCGGACTCTCCCGCTTCTGCGACGGGTCCTGCTCCCGGAGTGCCGCCCCGATGGCCTCGAGCGCCCGGACGACCCGTAGGCCATCTTCCCCGTCCGAGACAGGCGTCCTGCCATGAAGAATGCAGTCCAAGTAATGTTGGCACTCATTCCTGAGTGGCTCCCCGTCCGGCACCGCGACCACCTCCGCTCCCTCGTCCACTGTCGCCAGATCCTCAAGACGAACGGATTTCCTGTGTAGCACGACCTTGTCGCGCTCGGCCAGGTCGTCCCAGACGAGCATCCCCGCCGTGCCAACGATCGCCACGAAGCGCCGCGCCTCGGGGTGCAGCCAGCTGACGTGGATGTGAACCGTGACCCCGCCCGGGTACTGCAGGTCGGCATGCACCATATCCTCAACCGCAGGCTGCAAGTAACAGTGCCCGACGGCGCGGATGTCGATGGGCTCGGCCTTCGGCCCCAGGAGGAACCCGGCTGCCGAGATGTCGTGAGGCGCGAAGCTCCACAACACGTTCTCCTCGCTCCGGACCTTGCCGAGTTTCAGGCGCTCCATGTGAATGTGACGGACTTCGCCCACGGCTCCCGCGTTGAGGACTTCCTTGATTGCGCGGACGGCCGGAGAATACTCCAGCAGGTGCCCCACCATCAGGACGCGACCTGTCTGGTCCGCGGCTCTCACAAGGTCCTCCGCCTCAACCACCCGCAACGCCATGGGTTTCTCCACGAACACGTGCTTCCCAGCGCGCAGGGCTTGCAGCGCCAAGTCGTAGTGAGTGGGTGCCGGCGTCGCGATGGCAACGGCCTCAACCTCCGCGTCTTCGACGACACGAGCCATGCTGTCATACAGGCGCGCCCGCGGGTACTCGCGCCCCATTGCCTCGAGCTTCGCCTGGTCGGCACGGCAGAACCCAAGAACGTTCGCCTGGTCGAGAGAAAGGAAGTTGCGGACTACGTTGCGGCCCCAGTTCCCACACCCGACGCAGACGAGATTGACCCGAGCGCTCACAGGCTGATCACCCCCGCCCCCATGACCGCGTGATACTGAGCAGCCTGGCACCCGAGTTCCCGGATCCTCTCGATGACCGCATCGACCGCATCCACCTCCGCCAGGACCATCGCGCAGCCTCCCAGGCCCGCACCGGCCAGTTGCGCGCCCTTGACGCCAGGCACCCGCAGTGCAACATCGACAATCCGGTCGATCGCTGGAGTGCTGCAACCGTAGAAGCCTATCTGCCGGTGGAGATGCGCGTCGTGGATTGTCCGCGGATCGCCGGACTCCAACCTCTCCGCCAGGCCGTCCAGCCACTCGTCGTTCACCGGCGCCGCGAACGGCTTCGCACGCAACTTTTCGTCGTGCTGCACGACCCTATCACCGTCATGCGAGGCCTGCCACAGCCTCCCCAGCCCGTCCACGTCCCCGTTCCTCAGCAGGTCCAGGCCAAGCGCGGCGCGCTCGCACTCGGCGAGCCCGTAGATCATCTGGCCCCGCACTTGGTACAGGCGGGTCCGGTCCTCGATGGCCGAGACCAGGTTCCCAAGCTTGGAGGTATCCTCGGGCATGAATGGACCGTAGCGGCCGAGCAACTCCTGCTCACCGATCTCCACGGGGATACGTTTGAGCATGCGGTACAGCTCGGCAAGCGATACGCCCAGCTTCTCATGGCCAATGTCACGGAGGTGCTCAATGGATGGCGCGAACTCGGTGAACTCCTTCTTGAAGATCAGCTCGCCCATGAGATAGCCGAGCACCCGGCTGTTGAATGCCTCACGGGCTCCCTCGCTCTTCCTGGCGACCTCGCCCGAGTCGCACACCACCAGGCCGTGGTTCTGGGGGAAGGGCACGAACTCCTTGACCTCAAAGGGGAAGAAGCCGATGTGCGCGACCTGTCCCCGCTTGGCGAACTTGATGGCGGCATGGTCGGAGCTTCCTCCCCGCGTGCCGACGAACCACTCCCCCTCCCCGCACAGGTCCACCAGCGAGCTGGGGCGGAGTCGCAGCCCGTTTGCGGCGACCAACGCCTCCGCTGCACCGACGACAATGGCGGATGACGAACTCAGACCGGACCCGATAGGGATCGTGCCATGTGTCACAATATCGGCGCCCGTGGTACGCTGTGTGCCTAGCTCGTACTGGAGCCTGAGCGCGGCCGCTTTGACGTAGTTCCCCCAGTGTCCATCCCCCACGGCCGCAAGGGTCTTCGGGCTGTTGACGCACGTCAGCCAATCATCCCAGTCCAGACGCGCGATCTCCTGGCCGATCGAGAAGGCGGTGTGCTCGAACTTCTCGGCCTGCGTGTTGTGCAGGTGCACCTGATCGTCGGTTCGCGGCGCCACGACCATCAGGATTTCCTCGCTGATGGCCATCACGTTGACGTTCCCGCCGCGATGGTCGATGTGACGTCCGAGCAGGTTGATGCGGCCCGGGGAGCGGACGATGAGTACGGAGCTCTCCGGCCCCAGCCGGCTGGCCGCCAGCTCGAGGGCGCTCAGGTACTCATGCCGCTTGGCGGCCAGAAGCGCGCCGTCAGGCCCGTAGATTTCGCGCATGACGGCATCCAGCTCTGGTGGCGCGGACTCGAAGATCCGGCGCCACTCCGCCACGGAACGAAAGGGCTCGCGAGCGGGCAGGACTGCCACTTCGTCGGGCTCCACCGACCGGGCGCGAAGCGCCCGCTCTATCTCTGCCAGCTCCTCCGGTGTGTTGAAGGCCAGCAAGTCGGTGGGCTCGCTGACAGGTACCGTGGCGAGCTCGTACCGCGGCTTGCCGTTGGGTAGCGCCTCCCGCCCCAGCACCTCGACCGTGTCTGTCAGATACTCCTCGCCCTGAGCGTTGTCGCGCGAAAGCCGTTCGAGCGCGTAGTAGAGCGCGTCCGCCCGGTACAGATAGAGCGACAAGTTCACCTCGGTCGACAGATCCTCCGCCTCGGCGGCCGACACCAAAGCCTCCTCGTCGCCGCGCCGAATCCTCACCCCGCGGTCGCCTCCCAGATCGGCGAGGAGCCGGGCCATCTCCTGGGGCGGCACGCTCTCTCCGTGGGCGGCGGCCGCGTAGAGATCACCGCCGGCCTTGCGGGCCTTCTCACGGTCCGGGAAATGCTTGTGGAACAACTCCAGCAAAGCGGCGCCGGGGATCGCCGAGTCGCAGCTCGCTACGAGCGCCCTCACGTCCTCGACCAGGCGCGCGCGCTTGATCTCGCTGACCTCCACGATGGCCGCTGGGCGGCCGCCGGGGTCGGCCACCACTCGGCCGGATGTGGGGTTCCGTTCCTTCGCGTCGGTCACGAAAGCGAGGTCACAGTCCCCGCTGCGGAAGGTCCGGACCAGCTTCTCGACAATCAGGCGCTGGGGCAGTTTGTCGCCGGCGGCGACCAGGACTTCCCCGCCGAAGCCTGCATCCTGCAGCACGCGCGCGCCGCACTTCGCAGCATGGCCCGTGCCCAGTTGCCGCCCCTGGTAGACGAACGTCGCGTTGGGATGGCGTCTCCCCACAGCTTCTATGACCTGCTCGGCATGGTGCCCCACTACGACTATATGATGCTCGACCCCAGCCGCCTCGTAGGCACGCAGCCCGCGCAGAATCACGGGCACCCCAGCGACCTCAACACACGCTTTCTGGCGGTCCGGACGACGCAGCCGTTTGCCTTCGCCTGCCGCCAAGATGATGCTGAACGTGCTGACCGCCAACCTGTATCACGCTCCATACTACGGATTACTCGCGTCACGCGAGGCTCGGGCCAGGCGGCCGAGCGCGCACACCTTGCCAAGACATGGGCCTGTCTCCGCGCCGCTGTGAGGATCACGGCATCGTGGCGCGTGCTCACCGTGCCTGCGCAGTGTCCCTGCACGCAACCGTCGGGGAGCCGCGAGGGGATCTGTCGACAGGCAAGCCATAGCCGGCCCCGATCCCCCCAGGATCGCGGCACGTTCCCGTCCCCGTCCCTGTCAAAGCCCTACTGCCTGGTTCGAGGCCCCGGCGAAGAGCGTACCTTGGTGCGTCTAAATCGGGACTGACGGTTGCACCCGCCGCCTTCTCCCGGCCGTCGGGGGAGACCTCCTCCCCACGACCTGTCGGATGGGAGGCAAGCCTTGACGCAGCTATCGTCCCGATGTTGCAGCACCTACTGATAGCGTCAACCTGAAGGGGTGGTTGCGATGCCTGGACCCGTGGTCAAACAAAGAGGCCGGAGGCATACGCCAGCTTTGGATTCACCATGTGACTTCAGGAGTGCGGAAACGCCTTGGGTTCCTCCAGGTCCAGGACGAGGTCACAGCCAACGCGGGGTCGAACCTCGTCTCGATGGCTCTGCTGGTGGTGCAGGGCCTGCGTGAGGTGCTACCGGCTGCGGGGCATCACGCTCTACGTGTGGACGATCGACGACGTGGGGGAAGCCCGGCGGTACGCTGAGATCGGGGTGGACGTGATCGCCTCGAACGTGCCGGGGGAAACGATCGAGGCTCTGGGCTAGGTGACCCTCCGCACCACCTCGGCTATCCTCCCTCCACCGAGCACCACCTCATCACGGTAGAACACCGCCGCCTGCCCCGGTGCTGGCGCGCGCTGGGGCTGCAGGAAGCGGACACGCGCTGTCTCATCCCGCAGCAACTGGACCTCCGCCGGCCGTTCAGTACCTCGGTAACGCGTCATCACTGTTGCCTTGAAGACGTCCTTCGTAACGCCGGCGCCTGTCCGCACCTCGCAGACGATGATCTCTGACGCGAAGACCGCCTCCTCCGGCCCGACGATCAGCGTATTCTGAGCCGCATCGATCGCCACCACATACCACCGTCCGCCCGCAAGCCCCAACCCTCGCCGCTGGCCGATCGTGTAACCGGCCAGTCCTCTATGCTCTCCCAGGCGCCTCCCTGAGGTGTCCAGGATCGGGCCGGGCTTCAGCGCTTCGGGGACGCGCTCCTTGATTAGGCGCCGGTAATCGTCGTCCGGGATGAAGCAGATCTCCTGGCTCTCCTCCCGGTTGGCAATCGGCAGCCCCGCCTCCGCCGCAATCTCACGGACCTCCGCCTTGCTCAGCTCGCCGACCGGAAAGCGCGTGCCCTTCAGCTCGTCCGGACCAAGCGTGTAGAGCACGTAGGACTGGTCCTTGCCCCTGTCCGCGGCGCGACACAAGACGGGCCCGTTGCCGGAAGACGAGATCCTGGCGTAATGACCGGTCGCGAGGCTGTCTGCCCCGATTTTGCGGGCCCATTCGCGCAGAGCGCCCCACTTGATGGCGCGGTTGCATTCGATGCACGGGTTTGGCGTGCGGCCGTGCGCGTAGGCTTCGACGAACGGCTCCACCACCTGATGCTCGAAGGCCTGGCGAAGATCGACAACGTGGTGCTCGATTCCCAGGTGCTCGCAGACCCGGGCGGCGTCACGAGCTGACTCATCGGCTGGCAACGAGACACCGATCGTGACCCCAATAGCCGCGAGTCCCTCCCGCACCAGCAGCAGCGCGGCAACGGAGCTATCGACTCCGCCGGACATGGCGACGACGACGTGTTGAGGCATGGGGGGCACGTTCTTCCGCCCGGACGCTCAGGGACTCAAGGCTTGCTGAGGGAACGGCTTTGTCGGGCCTGGAGACCCGACCTACAACGGCTAGCCTCCTGCTGTAGCGGCAGCCTTCTCGGTAAGAGCACAACTCACCCGACAGATGAACAGCTTGCCCGTTCGCTCCACCTCCGGTACACTAACCACCGGATCTTCATCCGGAGCCGTCTCGCCCAGATCCTGCCGGCCCAGAATGGCACACCGGATCGCGTCGGCCGCCACGCTCCGGGCGTGCTCCATCGTCCTGCCATAGGTTACTATCTCAGGCAGCGCTGGGACCAGGACCGTGAAGCCGCCCTCCGGCTCCTGTCGCAGTATGACCGTGTAAGTCTGCTCCACCCATTCCCCTCCAGTGCCGACGTACTTCCGCGCATGGTCGCCAGGTCTCCGCGGAGCCCGGCTCGTGGAACCTACTCCTCGTCTGCCTCCTCCTCCGGTGTCGGGCCGGCCTCGGTGGCACGCTTCTTGAGGCTCCGCTGGTAATGCTCGTCGGCGGTGTCACGGATGTCTCGCAGAACGCCCACGAGCAGGAACGCGGGGGCCAGCAGGTTCCACATCAGGAAGCGCGGTCCCCAGCCGACCAGCAGCGACGCCATGAGGGCGATGGCCATCCCGGCCATCACGATCTCCACCGCAACGGCGCTCAAGCCGCCCGACCAGTCGCGTCCCGTCCAGAGGCGACTGACCTGGTCCGAGATCGCGACGTAGTACCACGACAGGAAGGCCCAGATGATGCCGATGAGGACACAGCCCTGCAGCACCAGGCCGAGCGTACTCCAGAGCAGTCGGAGAACACCGGGGTTCTGGGCATCGAGCGCGGCCGCTCGTGCGCCAGGGGAGAAAAGCAGGATCACGTCAAGGACGACTGCAAGCGCGAGCACCGCCCACATGGCTTCCGGCGCCAGATACCACGGCGGCGGAATGCGGGGCATGCCGTCGAGCCGCTCGCGCAGTTCGTCCTCCGCCTGGTGGATTCGCGCGGTGATATCGTCCAGACGAGCCTGACGGGCTGCGGTCCGTTCAGCAGCAGCCTCGTCGAAGGGAGCGTTCTTCTCGTCTACCCAGGCGAGAAAGGCCTCGTTGGCCCTGGTGAATTTGCGCCATAGCACCGGAATGGCCAGACCGGTCAGAACGTGCAGGCCGACGAAGACCGTCCCCGCCGGCAGACTGGCGCCCCTGAAAGCGAACTTCACAAACAGCGCGCACAGGATACAGATGGCCGCGCCCAGCATCACGAAGCTGGCGCGTCCCGGACGATGGGGCCGTGTGAGGATCGACAGCTCATCCGCGCCGAGGGCCGCCTCCTCCGCCGATAACTCGATCTGCGCGGCTCGGCTGGCCGCGATCGCTTCCGCAAGCAGCGCAATCAAGGCGCCCAGCCCCAGGCCGACGACGATGGCCAACACCGCGTCTGCGCGGCCGAGGCCTCGCTCGCCGCCACTCCATGGTACGCGCCCGATGAGCAGGCAGACAAGATCGAGGCCGAGCAGCAGGATGAAGTAGACGCGCCAGCCCCAGGGGATGAGCTGAGGAGCAGGCTGGTCAACGGTGACGGGTTCGCCCAACAGGTCTTCCAGTTCCCGGTCTTCTGTACTCATGGTAGCCTGAGGCTATTCCGCTGCGGGGCAAATGTCAAGACCTGTGGCCAAGCAGGCAGGTCCTCGTGAGGACACCGCACAAGAAGCCCCGACTCCGTCGGCCCTGTCCGCGCCGACGCATGACAGGAGTGAGCGCCTTGAAACAGGTTGTCCTGGGCGACCGCAAAGCATGGCTCGAGGACGTCCCCGATCCCACTCCCGAAGGCGAGTGGGTCGTCGTGAAGGTCCATTCCTCGCCCATTTGTGGGTCGGACATGCACGGTTACTTCGCCGAAGGAGAGCACCACGGCGGTGGGCACGAGGGAGCGGGGGAGGTGGTGGCCGTTGATGCGGCGCGACACCTGAAGGTCGGTGACCGCGTCGCCATCAATCCGGCCAGCGGCTGCGGCGAGTGCTGGCTGTGCCGGAGCGGCTCCTACATCCACTGCCGGAACATGCCCGGCGGCACCGGCGCCCACTTCGCTCAGTATGTCCGAAAGCAGGAGTGGCTCTGTCCCAGGCTGCCCGATGACATCAGCTACGACCTGGGGTCGCTCGTCGGCTGCGCCCTGTCGCCCGCCTACCAGGCGCTGATGCGCATGGGAGTCAACGCCTTCGACACCATACTCATCACCGGCCTCGGCCCGGTCGGCCTGGGCGCCGTCGCGCTGGCGAAGTTCCTCGGGGCGGAGGTCATCGCCGTAGACCTGGAGCCCTGGCGCATCGAGCGCGCGAAGGAGATGGGCGCCGACGAAGGCCTCAGCCCGGCCGAAACTGACGTGCTTGAGTTCGTGAGGGACCGGACCGGCGGGGAGGGCGTGCCGCGGGCGCTGGATGCGTCGGGGAACGAGCAGGCCGAACGCCTCTGCATCGACGCCCTCCGGCCGCTCGGGAAGGTGGCGTTCATCGGCGAGAATCAGGGCGACATCGCCTACAGCCCCAGCCGCGACGGCATCCGCAGGGGAATCGAGATCATCGCGGCCTGGCACCAGAACCTGAACTCCTTCGATGACATGATCACCTTCCTGCACCGCTTCCCGCCGGCTGAGAAGCTGATCAGCCACACCTTCGGCTTGTCGCAGGTGGACGAGGCCTTCGCCACCTTCGCCTCCCGCCAATCGGCCAAGGTCATCCTGCATCCGTGGGAGTGAGGGCGCGGGCGCTTCTGCCCGCCCTGAAGGTGGACCTTGCTCAGATCGAGTTCCGGCCGGACCAGGCGGTCGCCCAGTACCCGCTGACGATGGAGGTGCTGAAGCGGGAGGGCATCCTGCGAGAGATCGTGACCGAGGCGCGGATTTCGACTCGGGCATGGCGAAGGGCACGCCTCGTGGTGACTTGCCAGAGCGCTCTCGTTCACGTGACAGAGAGGGTTTGCCCCACGGCACGCGAAACGTGCGGACGCCGGCGAGTGACCGGTGGTGTGCTGCGTGGTGGCGCTGGTCCGGGCTCCCGCAGCCGGATGGGACCACCTAGCCGCCAACCGCTGCTACGACACCGGAGTGCGGTTCGGCTTCCCGTCGAGTCGTCCGTCCAGGCGACCCCATCAGCAGAGGGCGACGCAAACAGGAGTCCCCCCTATGATCAACGCCATCGTCGTTGTCGCCTACTTGCTCGGAACCACGCTGTTCGGCGTCTACCTGGCCCGCTTCATCAAGAAGGACGACGACTTCTTCCTGGCGGGGCGTTCGCTGAACCAGTGGCTCATCGCCGGAACCATCATGGCCGCCAACGTGGCCGCTATCTACCTGGTGGGTCCGGCGGGAGCGGCCTACGGGGGAGGCGGCGTATCGGTGCTCCTCATCGCCTGGACCGGGAACATGATCGCGGCCGGGAGCGCGCTGATCTTCGTGCCCCGACTGCGGCGCCTGCGCATCACCACGGTTGCGGAGTTCCTGGAGACGCGCTACAGCCTGGCCCTGCGGCTTCTGGTGGCAGGCTGGTGGATCATCTACTACGCTCTGTTTGCCGGCAACGCCATGTACACCCTGGCCACTGTGCTGTCCCCGGTGCTGAATGTGGAGCCCGCCAGCATCATCATCTTCGTCAGTGGCGGCGTCATCCTGTACTGCTGCTTCGCGGGGCTGATGGCCACGGCCTACTCGGCGGTCATCCAGTGCTTCCTGATGATCATCGGCGGCCTGATCCTCCTTCCGCTATGCCTGAAGCATGCGGCCGTGGGAGGGGTCAGCGGTCTGGTGGCTGGGGTCGACCCGCAGGTGATGACCTTCTGGAAGACCGGCGAGGTCTGGCCCAACGTGAACAGCATCATCATGTTTGCCCTGCTGGGCCTGCCCTACTGGTGTACCAGTCAGTACATGCTGCAGTGTTCCTTCGCCGGTCGAAGCGTGCGGCACGCCTCGCGCGGCCTGATCATCGCCGCCATGATCACCGGTGTTCTGACGCTCTCCTACATCATCCCCGGGATCTGCGGACAACTGATCTACGCCGACGATCCGCTGGACGCCGGCGACAGCGTCCTGCCTCGATTGTTGGTGGATGTCCTGCTCCCTGGGTTGGGCGGTCTCATCGTGGCCGGACTGGTGGCGGCCTCCAACTCCACGGCCAGCGCCCTGCTGGCCGCGCTCTCGACCCTGGCCGAGAACGATTTCTTCCGCCGCTTCCTCCCAGGCAAAACCTCGCGCCAGTACCTGTGGTTCGGCCGTGTGGTGCTGGCGGCGGGCGGTTTGCTGGGCATCGTCTTTGCCTTCTACGTCGACAAGGTGGGCATCATCAAAGCCAACTTCGATATTATGTCGGTGTTCGAGCCGCCGATCTTCGTGATTGCGGCCGGGGCGCTCTTCTGGAAACGCTCCAACGCCATCGGAGCGACCATCGCCATGGTCGGCGGCATCGTGCTGGGCGGCATCGGCGCGCTGCTCCACACCATCGTCCAGTTCATCGCCGACCTCGGTCTCGTCACGCTTGGGCCGGAGGGCGCCGAGGCCTTCAGAGTCTCTGCGGAGACGCGTACCTTCCTCGCCTTCCCGGTCTGCATCCTGCTGCTGTTGGTGGGAAGCGCCGTGGGCGAGTGGAGACGCCCTCGCAGCGAGGAGGAGTTGGCGCAGGCCGAGGCCCTGCTCGCCCGGACGCGCGGGGTGGGCATCAACTGGGCCGACCGCAACGGCTGGGCCGGCATCGCCCTCGCGGTTCTCTCACTCACCGGCTTCGTCCTGTGTGCCGTGTATGAGGAACGCCTGCTGATCCCCTACAACCTGGTTGCGTTCATGGGGCTGATGCTGGCCTTCGTGGCCGGGTGCTATTTGGCGGTCCCGACGTTCATGCCCGACCGGGACGAAGGGCAGGAGACGGAGGCCAGTGCCATCGATGACTCCCTGGTGCAACGGGTTCTGGGAAGTGGCTGGAGCTGGCTGGCCATGGGCGTGTTCGCACTGGTGCTCGTCGTTGCCCTGTATCTGTGGTGAGACTGACAGTGACCTCCGCCCCTGGGACGAGCCCAGGTCTTGTGTTGGAGGCGATGGCTATGTATTGCACCCCCTCATGGTACCACCCGGTGTGTTAGTCTTCGGCCTGCTCGGGGCAGAACTGCTCGAGGTCCCAGAGTTGCCGCGGAGCTCCGCCATGTTTCGTAGTAGCCATCCATGCCGCGCTGCGGCACCCAGAAACGACGAAGATAGCCGTTGTGCCGGCGCCTTCGGGGCCGCTACGCCGACGGGCCTGGAGACCCGTCGGCACGGGAGAAGCGCAAATCTTCGAGGCACTTTGGGGCGGTTCACCTTCGTCAAATCGACTTGCAGGACTCGGAACGCCCAATCGCCCGGAAGAGCATCGCATGCTGACAAGGAGGAGGTACCGTGGCTGCGACGCCGGGGATTGACGACCTGATCTCGATGAACGAGAGGTGCTACAACAGGCTTCGTGGGCTCCTGCGGGACATGCCCGAGGGTCAGATGGAGGCCCGGGTAGGTGAGGAGGGGCTGCCGGCCTACGAGCAATTCCTGCACGCCTGCGCAGCCGACGTAGGCTACCTGAACGTGATCGATGGAGGCTCGCGGCGGCTGGAAGGCCCCGGGCCGGACAAGACGGCGCTGGAACAGGCGCTGACGTACGCACAGGGCGAGGTGACCGCGGCCCTGGAAGGGATGAGTGACGCAGACCTCCGGTCGAGGCGCCAGGTCAAGTGGTGGGACCGGGAGGACTCGTGCCTGGGAATCCTCCTCCACATGATCGGTCACAAGCACTACCACGCCGGCCAACTGCGCTCGATCCTGCACGCGCTGGGCACAGACGCGTAGCCCGCGGCGGCAGGCGACCCGACCATCACTCCCGCAACTCAGCTTCGACCACCGTGATCCCCTCCGGCGGCACCTGCACCGTGAAGCTGGTGCCCTCGGGAGTCACCACCATCGAGGGGAACGGCGTGAGGACGGCTATCGCGCCGATGGCTCTCCCGAGGTCGATCCTGGGCCGCACGTAAAGCGGCGTCTTGCTCTTGATGCCTATCCGCAACGCGCCGCCCTCCGTTTCGGTCGCCATCACGCACACCGCGTCGGCCTCCTCCGTCACGCTGAAGGCGCCCGCAACGCGCACGATCGTCTGAGCGCAGGCCTCCAGGAAGCCCTCCGAGACTGCGCGGAACAGCATGTGATCCCAGTACCCATACGGCTCCTGAATGCCCATCACGTCGTCAGGCAAGCCATCGCTCGTATCCCCTGCGATCTCTGTCGCCGGAACCGCCTCGGGAGCGGCGCCGACCACACTGCAGCAGAGAGGGCCCTCGGGGTACACATCCTGGAAACCGTAGTCGGGAGCCGTCGGGAGGGGGTGCTCCGGGCCTACGAGGATGATCGGCCCTCCCTGGTATGCGAGCACCTTGTCGAGCTCGTCCGCCGGCAGCAGGTGCGGATTCAGCACCAGGATCGCCCCCGAGACTGCCCCCAGGTTGTGCACGTCCGCCGTGGCCTGAACCGGCGCTCCCTTGCTCATCAGATAGAACAGGAGGCGGTGGACCGTCCAGGAGCGATGCGCGGTGAAGTCGGCTATCTGGCTGTCGAGCGCCGCGTCCGACCAGACGAGCGTCGCCCCCAGCGCGCGCTTGGGCATGCCCGCGAAGGCCAATTCCCACCGCTCGCGCAGCCAGCTCCACTCCTCCCTCCTCAAGCCGTCGCCCAGGCAGGCCAGCAAGCCCGCGGCACAGGGCTCCAGCCCGCCGTCCGGCCGCGTGTGGAAGACGTTGCTCAGCGAGTAGATCTCCCGTTCGAGCAAGGCCGGCCGGTGGTGGATGGCGTCCCATTCCTCCACGATGTCGTGCACGTTGTGCAGGAAGATCAGCTTCGTGTCGGGGACACAGGCCTTGATCAGCATCAGCATCGACAGGAAGTCGTAGTGGAGCCTGTCCCCACTGGCCGCCGCCCTCGGCTCCATGCACAGGCCCGCCGCCACCGTCTCCACGACGATCCCGTCAACTCCCGTGTCGGCGATCCGCCGGTAGTCAACGCCGTACCGGTACAGCGACTCGAAGGGTGCCCGGCCCCAGGCGGAGTTGATGACCGCCTTCTTCCCCGCCGCGTGGAGGGCGTTGACCACCTTCCGCCAGAAACCGGCCCACCTGTCGGCGTAGAACTCGATCCATTCGTGGCGGGCGTGCCGCCAGATCCACTCGGCGCGGAGCTCCAGCTTCTCGGGAGCGTCATCGCACGTCTGGGTGACCGTAGCCGGGAGCTCGAGGCCGCTCTGCTCCGCAAACTGGTCCACCATGTCGTCGGAGACGGAGACCCGGTAGATGGGGCCACTCAGGGGGCCGTACCCATCGGCCCCGTGCCAGCCGTCGAAGCCGTAGTACTCCAGCACCTCCCCCAGCTTCTCAATCCAGTAGTCCTCGAAGTAGCTGCCATCGGCCAGGCGTGAGAGGCAGTTGATCGCCGATGACCACCCGACGTCGCGGAACACCATACACACTTCCCGGTGATCGCTCACCCATTCGTGGTGGAGGCGGTCGCCATAGAACCGCGTGAACACGGTCAGGTACACAGAGACCCCGGCCCGATGCAGCCCGGCGATCAGACTCCGAAGCTGGTAGTTGGTCCACACCTGCCGGCTGCGCAGCAGGTTGTGCTCGTGACCGTCCCGCGAGCAGAAGTCCGGCGGCAGCTCGACCTCCCCTTCGTGGC
>CBFDAZ010000052.1:0-14238 GCA_965602825.1 uncultured bacterium | reverse complement strand
GGCTACTTCGGCCGCTACGGCGGCCAGTACGTGCCGGAGATGCTGGTTCCGGCGCTGGAGGAGTTGGAGGCCGCATACGAGAGGTACCGTGAGGACGCGGAGTTCCGCCAGGAGTTGGAGTACTACTACCGCGAGTACGTCGGGCGTCCCACTGCGCTTACGTTCTGTCCTCGCTTCTCGGAGATGTGCAATGGCGCCCGAATCTACCTCAAGCGGGAGGACCTGTGCCACACGGGCTCCCACAAACTGAACAACTGCATGGGGCAGGCCCTGCTTGCCCGGCGGATGAAGAAGCCCCGCCTGATCGCGGAGACCGGCGCCGGGCAGCACGGTGTGGCCACGGCTACGGTGGCGGCGCTGTTCGACCTGGAATGCGTGGTCTACATGGGCGAGATCGACACTGTCCGGCAGGCGCTGAACGTGTTCCGCATGAAGCTGCTGGGGACGACTGTGGAACCCGTCACGAGCGGCACGCAGACCCTCAAGGACGCGATCAACGAGGCGATCCGGGACTGGATCACGTATGTGGACACGACCTACTACGTGTTCGGCAGCGTCGCCGGCCCTCACCCGTACCCGACGATGGTGGCAGACTTCCAGTCGGTTGTCGGACGCGAAACCCGAGAGCAGTGTCTGGCGAAGGAAGGCCGTCTGCCCACCAAGGTCGTGGCGTGCGTTGGTGGCGGCTCGAACGCCATAGGGATCTTCCGAACGTTCATACCGGACGAAGAGGTCGCATTGATCGGTGTCGAGGGAGGAGGATTGGGCCTCGCCGGCGACGACCACGCGGCGTCCCTGTGTGCAGGGACGTACGGAGTGCTCCATGGAGCGGCCTCGTATATCCTGCAGGATGAAGATGGGCAGATCAAGGGCACGCACTCGGTGTCGGCGGGGCTGGACTACCCGGGCGTCGGGCCGGAGCATGCCCTGCTGCACGACACCGGCCGCGCCACATATGCGGCGGCCACCGACGACGAGGCGCTCGAAGCCTTCTGCGCGCTGAGTGAGCAGGAGGGCATTATCCCGGCCCTCGAAAGCGCCCATGCTGTCGCCTGGCCGCTCAGGAACAAGGACAAGCTGACCTCCGAGGACATTGTCATCATCAATCTCTCAGGTCGGGGCGACAAGGATGTCGAGGAGGCGAGACGTGTGCTCGAAGGCCGGAAGGGTCCCGCGCAATCCTGAGGCGACAGCACCGGGAGGTATGCCGTGAGCAGACTCATCGAATCATTCGCCAGAGCCAAGGCTGAGAAGCGCGGCCACCTCATCGTCTACATCACTGCCGGTGATCCCGACCTGGAGACCACCGCGGCGCTCGTGCCGGCGCTGGCCGCCGCCGGAGCGGACGCGGTTGAGCTGGGAGTCCCTTTCTCGGACCCCCTGGCCGACGGTCCGATCATCCAGGCGGCCGCGCAGCGGGCGTTGGAGCGCGGCTGCACGGTTCGGGGCGTGCTCGACTGCGTGGTCGAGATCCGCCGGCAGACGGACATCCCACTGGTCTTCATGACGTGCTACAACCCGGTCCTGCAGATGGGCCCCGAAGCGTTCGCGCAGGCAGCCTCCGCCGCCGGAGCGGACGGGGTCCTGATGACAGACCTGCCCCCGGCTGAGGCCGGGGAGTGGGTCGAGCTGATCAACGGGAGCGGCCTCCAATCAGTCTTCCTCGTTGCTCCCGCTAGTACGCCGGAGCGGGTCGAGTTGGCAACGCGCTTGACGACCGGCTTTGTGTACTGCGTCTCGCGGCCCGGCGTCACCGGGGTCAGAGACGAGCTGCCGGCTGAAGTCACCGACCTTGTCGCGCGTATCCGCACGACGACTGACAAGCCGGTTGCCGTCGGCTTCGGGATATCAAGGGCGGAGCACGTGCGACAAGTGTGTGAGGTTGCCGATGGCGCGATCGTCGGGAGCGCGATGGTCCGGACCATCGCCGAGGCCGACGGACAGGCTGCCGCGATCGATGCGGCTGTGGCCTTCGCCGGCGAACTGGCTGCCGGTAAGGGGCTGAGCGCGTGACCGGGCCTCCTGCCGACCTGGCGGAGATGATCGACCACTCGGTCCTTTCGGCGGATACGGACCAGGACGCACTCGACGATGCCTGCCGAGGTGCGACCGAGTGGGGTGTCGCCTCGGTGTGCGTGATGCCGTGGTGGGTGCCGACCTGCGCGCGCTTGCTGCAGGGCAGTTCGGTGCTGGTGGGGGCGGCGGTCGGCTTCCCACTTGGGAGCCAGTTCATCGCCTCGAAGGCGCTTGAGGCGCGCCTGGTGATCGAGCGAGGAGCCGGCGAGGTGGACTTCGTGATGAACGTGGGCGTGGTGCGGTCGGGTGACTGGGAGACGGCGCACAAGGACGCCCGCGAGGTCATCGAGTCGGTCCGGGCGATGGAGGAGGAGAAGGGTAGCAGGATCGTGTGCAAGATGATCCTCGAGTGCTGCTACCTGAGCGACGATGAGAAGCGCCGCGCCTGTGAGATGGGGCAGGCTCTGGGGGCAGACTTCGTGAAGACCTCGACAGGCTTCGGCGTTGGAGGCGCCACGGTGGAGGACGTACGGCTGATGCGCGAAGCCGTTGGGCCGGAGATGGGCGTCAAGGCCGCGGGCGGCATTCGGACGTTGGAGGACGCTGTGACTCTTGTGCAGGCTGGGGCGACGCGGATCGGGACGAGTTCGACAGCAGCCATTCTGGGTGCTGTCGAGACGTGAGCTTTTGGTGATACTGGAACCGTGGCAACCTATGCGGCTGAGATCATCACGCTGAGCAGTCGCCGCATCCGGGACACGGAGGCGATCTGCCACTTCTTCTCCCGCGAGCATGGGAAGATCGAGGCCTCCGCACGAGGCATCGGTCGCCCCGGGAGCAAGCTGACGCCCGCGACCGAGCTGTTCGCCCTGTCTCGCGCGCTGTTCGCGGAGGGCCGCAACCTCGACCGCCTGATCCAGTGCCAGGTCACGGACGCCTTCCACCAGCTTCGGCTCGACGTGCTCCGGATGGGTTGCGCGGCCTTCGCCGTCGAACTTGTGGACAAGACCACGGAGGCGGGCGAGTCGAGCCCCGAGACCTTCGAACTGCTGAACCTGGTCCTGCGCGGGCTCTGTGCGTCGAGCGACCCGGAGTTGACAACCTGGGGCTTCGAGACGCGCTACCTGGGCCTGATCGGGCTGGCATCCGAGATCAGGACCTGTGTATCGTGCGGCACGTCGGACACGGGGGAACTCGTAGCCTTCTCGCCAGGCCTGGGTGGCATTCTGTGTCGTGAGTGCGCCGGGCACGATGAGCACCGCGTCGTCCGACGCGAGACGCTGCACACCTTCGGCGCGCTGCGGGACCTGGGGCCCCAGGGCGCCGCGGGCTTGAACGTCGCACCCCGCGTCCGCCGGGAGCTTGAGTGGCTGATCACCGAGCACCGGCGCTTCCACGTCGAACCCGAGATCCGCAGCACGAGGTTCCTGGCCCAACTGGCAGCCCGCCGGCCTCGCCGGCAACCGATGGGTGAGAGCGATGGATAACCGACATGTGTCGGGCGTCCTGGAAGAGATCGGCGACCTGATGGAGATCCTGGCGGAGGACACCTTCAAGACCCGCAGCTACCGGCGTGCCGCCGAGAGCGTTCGCGGTCTCTCGGAAGACCTGCAGGCAATCCGGGACGGCGAGGGCCTACAGAGCATTCAGCATGTCGGGAAAAGCCTCGCCGCCAAGATCGCCGAGCTCCTCGATACCGGGAAGATCGGCTACCACGAGGAGCTCAAGGCTCAGGTCCCGCCGGGGCTGCTCGATATCCTGAGAGTGCCCGGCATGGGCCCAAAGAAGGTGGCGCTGGTCTGGAGGGAGCGGGGCATACGGGATGTGGACGAGCTGGCGGCCACCGCGGCGGCCGGGGAGCTGCGTGAGCTGAGCGGCATGGGGGCGAAGACCGAAGAGAAGATCCTGAAGGGGATCGAGCTGTATCGCCGGGGAAGCGAGCGGGCCCTGCTGGGCGACGTGATCCCGATCGCCGAGCGCATCGTGGCCGCTCTGGACGAGCTTCCGGAGACGATCCGGGTCGCGTACGCCGGCAGCGCCCGCCGGATGAAGGAGACGGTGGGTGACCTGGACATCCTCGCGACGAGCACCGCGCCGGCAGCCGTCATGGAGGCCTTCAAGCAGCATCCCGAGATTCGCGAAATCATCATGGCGGGCGACACAAAGACCAGCGCCATGCTGGACATCGGGCGCCAAGTGGATCTGCGGGTGGTCCCGCCGGAGTCCTTTGGCGCCGCACTGCAGTACTTCACCGGGTCCAAGGACCACAACATCACCCTCCGCGAGCGCGCTCGGAAGATGGGTCTGACGGTCAGCGAGTACGCGGTCTCGAAGTTGGCGGAGAATGGGGAAGAGGGGGAAAGGGTCGCTGGCGACACGGAAGAGGAGGTCTACGCCGCTCTCGACCTGCCGTGGATTGCGCCGGAACTACGCGAAGATCACGGCGAGATCCAGGCCGCGGAGGCGGGGGAGCTGCCGGCGCTCGTGGAACTCGGGGACATCCGCTGTGACCTGCAGATGCACAGTGAGTGGAGCGACGGCACGCGCACGATCGCGCAGATGGCCGAAGCGTCGATGGACATGGGATACGAGTACATCGCGATGACCGATCATTCCCAATCACTCGGCGTCGCCCATGGTCTGTCGCCGGACAAGCTCGCCGCCCAGCGTGCGGAGATAGAGGATGTCAACGCCGAGTTCGAGAGAGCGGGCCGCAATTTCCGCGTTCTGGCCGGGTCAGAGGTGGATATCAAGTCCGACGGCACACTGGACTACGAGCCTGAGATGCTGGCGGAACTCGACCTTGTCCTGGCGTCCATTCACCAGGGCTTCACCGACAACCGCGCCAGGATGACCGACCGTATCATCACCGCACTCGCGACCGGCCAGGCGGACATCTTCTGTCACCCAACGGGGCGACTGCTTCTATCGCGAGAGGGCTACCCGGTGGAAATGGAGGCCCTGGTGGAGGCGGCAGTCGAGTACGATGTGGCGCTGGAGGTCAATGCCTTCCCTGAACGCCTCGATCTGTGCGATACCCACGTCCGCCTCGCAATCGAGCGCGGGGCCAAGATCACCATCAACACTGATGCCCACAGCCCCGAGCACCTTCGATACATGCGCTTTGGCGTTGCGACCGCTCGTCGCGGGTGGGCGACGAAGGGATCGGTCATCAATACGTGGCCGGTCGAGGAGTTGCTGGCATGGAGGAAGGAGCGGAGGGAGAGGCACGTGTAGGACCCTCAGGCGACCGGCCCGCAGTCCTGCCGGATCAGAGGGTCACCTGCTCGATGGTGAACTTCGCAGCGATCCGAGCGAGGTGACGGTCCCGGTGGAGGAGTGCCGTGTCATGCCGGAAGGCGACTGCCGCTATGAGCAGGTCGGCCAGGCGTTGCCCGGGTGCTCGCATCTGTCGGCCCATCGCGGCGGCTACGCCACCGGCCCCATCGACCGTCAGGACGCGAAGCGCGCGGAGCCGCTGCTCTAGTTGCGTCGCGTGCACGTCATCCTCGGCTCCCCGGAGAAGCTCGGCGATCACGATCTCGCACGTCGCTGCCCTCCGGGCGACGACGAGTTCCTCCACCTTCTCCCGGTAGACTGCGTCGCTACCCGGGTCCAAGGCCTCAACCCAGATGCTCGTGTCGATCAGGACGGCGTCTTGCCAGACGGCGGCTTCTTGTCGAGGCACGGGTATCTGCCCCTGGGCGGCAGAATGAGACGCATGGGCTGATCGGGGTCGGGATCCTCGTTGCCGTCCCACATGCCCCGCAGTTCTTCGTGCTTGAGTGCCATCGGCGTCTTGCCCAGCATCCCAATCAGCTCCGCCCGTAGCTTCGCGCCTATGAACTCCTCAAGCGCCTCCACAACCACGGCCCGCTTGCTGGGCAGCCCGCTCAGCCTCTGCGCCTCCTCAACCAGGTCCTCAGGCAAGTCCAGTGTCGTCCTCATGTGCATCACCAGTATGCATGATAGCAGCATATAGTGAGCATGTCAAACACTAGCATATTACCGTTATGCTATCTTGAGGCACCACGCAGCGATGAGTCGAGGTGCGCCTCGGCCAGCAGGTCGCAGAGGTGGCGGACCTCGATCCCCAGTCCGGCCCGTCGGACGCCGTAGGCGAGCTGGATTACGCAGGCAGGGCACGAGGTGACGACGGTATCAGCGCCCGTCTTCCGGATGTTCTCGATCTTCCGCTCGAGGATCTGCACTGACAGGTCGGGGTTGCTGAGGTTGAACGAACCGGCTCCACCGCAGCACCAGTCCGCCTCGGGCAGCTCGACGTATTCCACTCCCGGTATTCGTTTGAGGAGTTCGCGAGGCTGGGCCTTGATGGATTGCTTCCGCCCCAGATGGCATGGATCGTGGTAGGTCACCTTCAGGTCCACGGGCTTCGGCTCGGGCAGCGTCAACTCAGGGAGGACCTCGGTGATGTCGCGGACCTTCGCAAGTAGCTCCTCAGCCTCGGCATCGTGTTCCGTCCCGGCGAGCAGCCTGGGATAGGTCTTCAGGAACGAAGAGCACGATCCGCATTCGGTCACCAGGTAGTCGAACTGCAGTTCGCGCAGGGCCTCCAGGTTCAGCCGCGCGAGTGCGCGGGCAGCCTCGCGGTCGCCATACGAGTACGCCGGCAGGCCGCAGCAGCAGTTCGGGGCGATGGTCACCTCGCAGCCTCCCGCCACCAGGAGACGCACGCCGGCGACGATCTCCTGCGGCGCCTGGAAGTTGCCCCCGCAGCCAACGAAGAAGACAACCGATGGAGCGCCGGCATCCGCTTCCGGCTTCAGCCGCCAGAAGCCGTCAGGCAGTTCGGGCACCGGCTTGAATCCGAGCGACTCTACCTGGTCCCGGAAGAAGCGGCCGGGCATCTTCTCGACGACGCCCTCGGCCTTGGCGAGCTTGGGGCTTATGATCTTGAGGAGCCCCAGATTCCGGGCCAGGCCGGAGATGCCGGTGTTCTTGCCGAGGGCGATCAGTCGGGCGTAGCGGGCCAGCCGACCGGGGTCGGGCAGGAGCTCCTTGAAGATGAAACGCTGCAGCCACGGCTCACCGTGGGTCTGGCGATAGGCTTCACGCGCCCGGACCATCAACTCGTCGGTTTCGACGTCTGTCAGGCAGCTCTCGGTGCATGCCCCGCAGAGCAGGCACTGGAAGAACCGGTCGTGCATCTCCTCCAGGACTTCATCCTGGCCCCGAGCGATCGACCGTACAAGCTCGTTGCGGGACCGGGCGACAGCGGCCTCGTTCCCCGTGGCGCGGTAGGTCGGACAGGTGCGCAAGCAATACCCGCACCGGTTGCAGCGGGCCAGTTCATCGGACACGAATTCCGAGTCGAGCTTCGGCATCGAGCACCTCGTGACGGCAAACGGCTGGAACCACAGAGACACAGAGACACAGAGAACGGCAGGGCCAAGGGAACGGCGAACAGCTTGAACCACGAAGACACTAAGACACAAAGCACGGCAAGGCTAAGGGAACGGCGAACGCCACGGCCAAGGCGACGGCGAACGGCCCGAACCACAGACACAGAGAACGGCAGGGCCAAAGGTTACGGCCAACGGCGTAACGCCAAGGCCAAGGGAACAGCAAACGGCCGAACGTCAAGGCGCCGGTGGCAGGATGCCCGCCGGGTCGAACTCCTTCTTGATAGCGGCAGAGAGCGGATCGGGCTGGCGTTCGGGCAGGACCTCGCTGGCGCGTCCCGCCGGGGCGTCTGCTGTCAGCCAGCCGCCGGCAGCCTGGACCTCAGTGGCCAGTGCTTCGGCATAGCTCTGCACATCGGCTACTCGGTCAGCCTCCGGCACCGTCACGTGGATCACGCCACTCCCGGCGCTGGCCCTGACCAAGGGTGCCAGATTGCGCGATCGGGCATGGCTCCGGACACTCTCGAGAGCCTGCGGCAAACGGCCGGGCGGCACGACGATCTTGAGACCGTAGAACGTAGGCTTAAGGCTTCGGGATGGTTCGGCAAGCGCCCGGAAGAGTTGCTGGGCCCCTTCGTCACGCAGCGACTGAGCGATCTGGGCGCCATGCTGCTGGGCGATCTGGCCGATCTGGCACTGCATCTCCTCCACGTCGGCCGAGGACCCCCGCAGCGAGAACAGCATCGACCAACTGGGCTCGCCTTCCTCGTGCTGGCCCAGGCGACGGGCCACAAGGTTCCAGAGCTGATCGTTGACGACCTCAAGGGCTGCCGGAAGGAGATGTGAGAGGCGAATGGCACGGGCGATCGCTACCGCGTTCTCGATGGCACCTACGCGACAGATCAGTGCCTCCTCCGCAGCGGGCAGAGGCAGTGTGCGGAAGGTCGCCTCCAGCAGCATCCCAAGTGATCCGGAGGAGCCAACGAGCAAGCGCTTGACATCGTAGCCGGCCACGTTCTTGACGGTCTTGCTTCCGGAGGTGATGACCTGCCCGTTGCAGGCAGCGAACTTGACCCCGAGCATGACGTCGCGGACCTCGCCGAGGCCATAGCGCAACGGCCCGTTGCTGTTGGCGGCAATGACGCCGCCGATCGTGGCCCGGTCGGAGAAGGGAGCTGTTACGGGAACGAACTGGCCGTGCTCGGCCAGGGCCTGCTGCACGTCGCTAATGCGCGCGCCGGCCCCCAGGGTAACGGTGAGGTTCTCCCAGTCATAGTCAACGATGGCTTGCAGATTGCACGACTCGAGAGCGAGGCGGTCGCCGAGGTCGCCCACCTTCGTGCGACCTCCGACTGGCGTGATCCTGCGCCCCTGCTGTGAGGCTTCAGCCAGCGCAGCGGCGGCCTCCTCGCACGATTCGGGGGCGAAGGCGGCGCCTGGATCGGAGGGCAGATCACGAGTCAGTCGTGCCAGCCGCAGGTCCAGCTCGGCTTCGGTCGGATCGGGGAGGACCTTGCCGGGGTTCAGGATGCCCGGGGGGTCGAACAACCGCTTGATGGCCCGCATGGCGGCCAGGTCCTGCGGCGCGTACATGAGCGGCATGGCGTAGGCCTTCTGCGAGCCGATGCCGTGCTCGCCGGTCAGCACGCCGCCGGCGGACAGCGCGAGCTTGGCGATCTCCTTGTCGGCGGCGATGACGCGCCGGACCTGGTCCTCATCCCGGTCGTCGAACAGGAGCTGCGGGTGCAGGTTGCCGTCCCCCGCGTGGAACACGTTGCCGACATTGAGGCCGTGGCGCTCGCCGATCTTCATGACCTCGGCCAGCACCTCCGGGAGCTTGGTCCGCGGCACGACAACGTCGGTCACCATCTTGTTCGGCGCGATGCTTGCGACCGCGCCGAAGGCCCCCTTGCGACCGGCCCACAGAAGCTCGCGCTCCTCCTCGCTCTGGGCGACCTGAAAGCGCTGGGCGCCCCTCTCGCGGCAGACCGACTGGACCTGGCTGACCTGTTGCTGCATGCCGCCGGCCATGCCGTCGAGCTCGATGATAAGGACTGCTTCCGCGTCGAGCGGGTAGCCCGCATGCGTGGCCTCCTCTACGGCGCGGATGATCGGCCGGTCCATCATCTCCAGGGTCGCCGGGATCATGCCGGAGGCAATGATGCCGCTGACGGCCTCGCCCGCCGCGATGAGGGAGTCGAAGATCGCCAGCATCGTCACGACCGACTCGGGGTCAGGCAGAATGCGGCACGTGATCTCGGTGACGACGGCCAGTGTGCCTTCCGACCCGATGACCAGACCGCGCAGGTCGTAGCCACGCTCCTCGATGGCCTTGCTGCCGAGCTCCATCACCTCGCCGCCCGACAGCACAGCTTTGAGGCCCGTAACGTGGTTGGTGGTGACGCCGTATTTGAGGCAGTGGGGGCCGCCGGAGTTCTCGCCCACATTCCCGCCCATGGTGCAGACCTTTTGGCTGGACGGATCGGGCGCGTAGAAGTGGCCGATGGTGGCCAGCTCTTCCATGAAATCGAAGTTCAGGTAACCCGCTTGACAGACTGCCCGCTGGTTCTCGGGGTCTACCTCCAGCAGCTTGTCCATCCGGGCGAACTCCAGCAGCACTCCGGCCTCGAGTGGCACCGGGCCCCCGGACAGACTCGTACCCGAACCCCGGGGCGTAACGGGAATGGCCTTGGCGCTGCAGAAGCGCAGAATCTCGCTGACTTCGTCGGTGCTGGTGGGGAAGACAACCACGTCGGGCCGGCTGCGTTCGAGAGCTGCGTCGTACTCGTACGCTCTCAGGTCCAGGGGATCTGTCACCACATTGTCCGGTCCGACGACATCGGCCAGCCTCGTCACGACGTACTTAGAGAGCGCCATGCACGTTCCTTTCGCGCGGGCATGTGTCGCGGTTCTCAGGAGAGTCTGTTGGCTAGCGCAGCGAGGAAGAGCGCAACATTGCGCTCAGTCGAGCTGTATCCCATCAGGCCCACACGCCAGACCTTGCCCTTCAGATCGCCGAGGCCGCCGCCAATCTCGATCCCGTAGCTTGCCAGCAGTTGTTTGCGGATCGCGAGCTCGTCGACGCCATCGGGCACGACCACAGCGTTCAACGTCCACAGCGAGTGCTCTGCCTTCGGATACAGCGAAGTGCCCACATCGTTCAGCCCGGCGACGAGCAGGTCATGGTTGTGCTGGTGGCGCTGCCAACGGGCTTCGAGGCCCTCTTCGAGGATCAGGCGCAAGCCCTCGTGCAGGGCGAAGATCATGTTCACCGGTGCGGTGTGGTGGTAGACTCGGTCCTCGCCCCAGTAACTACAGATCATGTTGAGGTCGAGGTACCATGACTGCACCTTGGTCTTCCGGCTGGTGACCACTTCGACCGCACGGTCGCTGAGGCTGATCGGGGACAGCCCGGGTGGCACGCTGAGGCACTTCTGGGTGCCGCTGTAGCAGGCGTCGATGCCCCATTCGTCAACCAGGACCGGGTGCCCGCCGAGCGATGTGACGGTGTCCACGACGAAGAGGGCACCATGCTCATGGGTTAGACGCGAGATCTCCTCGAGCGGCTGGAGCACGCCGGTTGAGGTCTCCGCATGCACAACGGCGACCAACTTCGTGTCGCCGGCGTCGAGTGCAGTAGCGATGTCCGCTGGATCGATGGGCTCACCCCAGGGCGCCTCCACACGCACGCACTCGCCGCCAGCGCGTTCCACGATGTCGGACATCCGCGTGCCGAAGACACCGTTCACGCCGATCACGCACCGATCGCCGGGCTCGATCAGGTTCACCAGGCAGGTCTCCATGCCGGCGGAGCCGGTCGCGGAGATCGGCAACGTCAGCGCATTCTCCGTCTGCATCACTTCCCGGAGCATGGCCTGGACCTCGTTCATCCGGTCGATGAACCACGGGTCGAGATGGCCGATGCACGGCTGGCTCATGGCGCCGAGCACACTGGGCGGGCAGTTGCTCGGGCCCGGGCCCATGAGGATGCGCTCGGGAGGTGCAAGCGTCGCGGGTAGGTTCTCCACTGGTTTGCCCCCTTCAGCGATCTTGGGCTGGTCGCAGCCTCCGTGGACTGTCGTCCGGCCGCAAGGAGAGGTCAGGCTATGCGGCGAACTTGGCCAAGAGAGTGGCGTCCGGTTCGGGTGGTACGCCAGATCCTGCCTGAGTCTTCTCTGGGAGGGAACGCGCGGCAATGAGAGCGAAAGCATCGCCGGCAGCCATCATTATTGCTGTCGTCATATTGATCGTGATTGTCGCCCTGCTGTGGTACCTGTTCATGGGCCGCAAACCGGCAGGGCCGGGAACCCCGGGCGCGGCGCCAGCCACCGGGCCTTACGACGGAACGGGCGCGCCACCTCCGCCCCCGCCTCCACCTCACGGCGTCCCTGTCGCACCAGGCGGACGCCGGGGTCGGTGAGTTCTGGGGCGCGGCTGTCCCTTCGTCAGGCCGCGCGACAACCCTCTTTGCTGTGATCCTGCGCCCGAGGCGTAGCGGGGTCGCCCGCTCATCGGGGAGCGTGTCCGAGCGGACGGAGTGTGCGCCGGGCGCTCACTCGACAGTGAACCTCCCGCGCGCAGGGCTGTACGAGATCCGCTGGCCCTGAGCGTCGAGTGCGTAGACCCACCAGCGGTACTGCTTCTCGGGGTCGAGAATCAGACTTCCCTCGGGACCGAGCCTGACCCCGGTCGCGCGGTTGTAGCGGACCTGCGTGCCCTCAACCGGGTCAGAGAGCCAGACCGTGTCCGACGAGTCGGGAGTCGGCTTGACGGCCAGCCCTACCTGGTACGCGGCCGCGCCGTCATAGGCCTCCCACGAGAAGACGAGGTTGTCCTTCGGCAGCACGTCGCCGTCGGTCGGCTTGATGGTCTTCACTCGTGGCGCGAACCGCACCGGATCAAGGTGGGTCGCCGTCCCGATACCCACCTCAGCGCGCGTGAACTCGTTCACCCAGATGTAGTCCTCGGCATCGATCCCGAAGGTGCGCTCCAGACGGTCCTGCAGCTCGAAGGTCCCCAGATGCCCCATGCCGGAGGCGCGCAGGGACAGCGCGTAGAAGCCCGGCTTCAGGTTGCGGATGGTGACGTGGCCATTCTCGTCGATCTGCTCCTCCCAGGCCGCGCTCTCGGAGAACGTGCCGTCCTCGTTCCTGAGGCGTGCGTCAACAGGAATGCTGACCGGCCCGGGCACGAACTGATCGTCCACCATGACGTCGAACTCCACGCTGCCTGACATCGCGTCCTCGGCCCAGTAGGGATGCGGTTTCACCGCTTCCTCGGCCGGCTGGCCGGCGGCTTCGGCACCGGTCGGCATTTGCGGGAGGGGGATGTCCTTGATCTCGAAGGCCACCTTCAGGTCCGGGCCAGACTTGACGAAGGCGGCGTAGATCAGCTTCTGTGGGGGGCCATCGGCGTCCGCCGGGCGCTTGAAGGTGAAGGTCTGGCTTTCGCCGGAGCCTCTGGAGCCCCCGAGGTTGGCGAAGCCGTTCCCCCACTCCAGCCAGGCATCCGGCTTTACCCTCTGAAGGCCGGGCGCGGACCAAACGCCGAGCTCGGGCGGAGGGACCTTGACGTTCGCGGTGACGGTAAGCTGGTCGCCGGTGTCGTCGAACGACTGCACGGTGACCTCGACGCCGTTCGACTGGTGCGTCTTCCCCGTCTCACCCCACGGAACGCTGACCTCCACTCGGTGGCACTCCTCGAAGAGCACCAACTCGCCGTTGAGCGATAACGTCCTGGCATCACCCGCCGGGCAGGCCCCCGCCACGAACGCGTCATATGTGGACGGGTCGGACATACTTGGGTGCAGCAGCATGAGGTCACCGGGGCGGCTGGGCACGGGGCTGGCCGCCATCGCCGGAGCCATCGCTCGGCCGGCATCGTCCTCTACCTTCAGCCCGGAGAGCCCGTACAGGCGCGCGCCGGCCCAATCATCCGGCGCATCGAAGACGAGTTCGATGGACAGGTGGGGCGGGCTCTCAGGGGAGGGGGCCGTGTTCGTGGAGTGGCTGCTGTAGAACTCAATGCGGGACGAGAGCTGTACCGACCTGACCCGCACGATGTAGCCGTCAGCCTCGGCCGAGGGCACCGTCTCGGGGGGCGGACCGCCCTCGCCGATCCAGAAACGCTTCTCACCTACACGGTGGAACCAGCATGCGGCCTGCCGGCAGACCTCCTCCAGGGCACGCTTGAACGGCACGTCCGTTAGCGAAACGCTGACAGATCGTTCCTCCGTCTCCTGTTTCGGATCACCCACCATCTGGAACTCACAGCGCGTCTGCCGGCGCAGCTCCCCGAGAACGTCCTTGAGCGGCGTTTCCTTCGCCTCCAGCGTCACGTACTGGGCGACGGCCGCGCTGGCCGACGCCAGTAGCATCGCAGCAACCAGAACGACGACGGCTCGGCGGGACACCCGCATCCCGGATCACTCCTTGGCGTCGCGTGCTCACTGCCTCCCACGTCGCCCCCAACGCCACCGAGCCGGGGAGCTTCGTGGGCCGGTCTCTCTACTGATGGTAACGCTGGAGCGACGCCTGAGGATTAGCCAGTCAAGGGGAGTATCCTGCGTCAAGGGCTGCCGAGACTCAAGAGGGGGCACTCAACCGGATCACTTCACCTGGAAGAACCCGCCCCCGTGGGCGCGGGTGATGGTGTTCCCTTCGGCGTCGATGGCGCTCACCCACCAGTAGTAGGAGATACCGGGCTCAAGCTTGTAGTGCCGATCCACTTCACGCTGGACGTGGCCCGTCTGGGGATCGTAGGCGACTTCGGTTCCCTCGACAGCATCAGAGACCCAGAACGTACTGGGGGGTGTCTGCGGGAGCCCCAGCAGCCCCCCGAAGACGCCCAGACTGACACG